>CAZUGM010000020.1:0-10376 GCA_964619915.1 uncultured Fusobacteriaceae bacterium
ATCCTTGTTTTTGTAACCTCTTTACCCAGTGAATATTTTTCACTTAATTTTATAAATTTAGCTACATCCCCCTGGGATTCTTTGATTCTTTTTTCCTTGTAAGCTTCCGCTCTATTTACCATTTGAGATGCCTGTCCACGGGCATTAGGAATAATATCATTTCTATAACCATTAGCTTCATTTATAAATCTTGCCCTATCTTCACGGGCATTAGCTACCTCTTTAAAAGCCTGCATAACTTCCTTGGGTGGTCCTACATCCTGGAGCTGAAGCCCTATTATCATTATTCCGGTTGCATAACTATCCAATATTTCCTTCAGTTTTTCACGGGTTTCCTCTTGGATTCCTTCTTTTCCAACTGTCAGAGTTTCCTCTATTCCCTTACTTCCAACAACCTGCCTAAGGGCAGATTCAGATGCACTTTTTATAGTCTCATACTGGTCTTTTACATTGAATATATAATCTTTTAAGTTGCTGATCTTGTATTGAACACTAAAATCTACATCTATCATATTTTCATCCCCTGTAAACATGAGAGATTCCTCTGGGATATCCTGATATCTAGCCGGCGGTCCCACCTCAACAGTTTGAAAACCTATCTCAACTCTATAGACTTTTGTTGTCTTTACAACATACCTTTTTCCAATTGGGCTGGGAAAATACCAGTGCATTCCAGGTCCTACAGTTTTGGAGTATTTTCCAAACCTGAGAAGCACTGCCTCCTCATCTGGTCCCACCTGATAAATACCGGTTCCCATAAAAACAAGAAACAAAATGACTATTATTCCGCCTAATCCACCCTTTATATGTTTTTTAGGTGATTTTCTTCTTCCCCTGGGATCTTCATCCCTAGGCGGTTCATTCCCATCATTTCTTTCCTCATCCTTACCATAAAAAATTTCCCTTATAAATCGTTTAACATCTTCTAAATCATCAAACCTTATTTCTCCCATATTATTCCCCCTTGACGGCTCTAAGCCGACTAATAATGGATAATTAAATTCCAAAGCCTTTAAAATATAAACAATAATCAGAATAAATAAAACTTAATTTATCTGTTAAGTTTTCCAATTACCATTCTTTCGTGCTCTGCATAATCATAATATACTTCTACATTTAAAAAATCATTTTTTTCCATTATTTTTTTTACAGCTTCCCCTTGATTATAACCGATTTCAAAAGCCAGATACCCGCCTTTAACCAGGTGGTCAGGGGCATTTTTAGAGATCTCCTCATAGAAATATAAACCATTGTCAGGGGCAGTCAGAGCTAATTTAGGCTCATGTTTCAGGACTTTTTCCTCCAATACTTCATATTCATAGTCAGGTATATAGGGCGGATTAGAAACTATCAGATTAAACTTGTTGTATTCCACACCCTTCATCACATCGGACTTAATAAATTTTACATTGGCAGCATTATTCTCTACCTTATTTTTTTTGGCTACTGCCAAAGCTTTTTCACTGATGTCTACTCCTAACACCATTGATTTAGGGAGTTCCTTCCCTAAAGTTATCGATATAGCTCCGCTGCCGCTGCCTATATCCAATATCTTAGGTTCCTCTACTTCATCCATTAATTTTATACATTTTTCCACCAATAATTCAGTTTCAGACCGGGGAATGAGTACCGATTCATCCACATAAAATTTATAGCCATAAAACTCTTCAAACCCCAATACATATTGGAGAGGTCTCTTATTTTTTCCTATCTCTACCATCATCCTACGAATTTCTTTTTTTTCTGCCTCTGTTATCTCCCTCTCAAAATTCAGGGTCATCTCCATCCTGGAAACTTTTAAAATATAGCTGAACACATGTTCTGCATCTAATTTTGCTTCCTTGGAACCATGTTTTTTTAGGTAAACTATACTCTTAGTAAGAAGCTCTAAAAACTCTTTTCTGTAATTCTTCTCTGCCTCAACCTTCTCACACTCTTTGACTCTTTGACAACTTCCACTTTTTTCCCACTCTATCTTTTCTTCCTTGAGGAGTTCATCAAATCCGATCTTTTTCTTTACCATCTGTAATATATATCTTTTAATCTTAACCCTCTCATCATCTACAAGAGGCCTGTCATATTCTGCATAGAGCAGTATCCTGTCGATGGATAATACGTGAGATATTACCTTTTCTGCCTCTAATCGAGGTTTAGAAAAGGAGTATTTTTTAAAATACTCCTCACTCCATCTCAATATATCGAGTAGATTTTTCATTAATCTACCATACTTTGTAGTTGATCTGCCTGGTCAAATGTGATTAATCCATCGATTATCTCATCTAAATCTCCATCCAGGATATAGTCTAATCTATGAAGAGTAAGTTTGATTCTGTGATCCGTTACTCTTCCTTGTGGGAAGTTATATGTTCTGATTTTTTCAGATCTGGCACCAGTTCCTACCTGTAACTTTCTGTTTCCTTCTACTTCTGATCTTTGCTTTTCAACTTCAGATTCAAATAATTTAGCTGCTAATAATTTCATAGCCTGTTCTCTATTCTTTAATTGTGATCTACCATCTTGACATTGAACAACCGTTCCAGTTGGCATATGAGTGATTCTTACTGCTGAGTCAGTAGTGTTAACGTGCTGACCTCCTGATCCTCCTGATCTGTATGTATCTATCTTAAGGTCAGATGTTTTGATATCAACTTGTGTAACGTCATCTATTTCAGGTAGGATCGCTACTGTAATTGTAGAAGTATGGATTCTTCCTGATGCTTCTGTAGCAGGTACTCTTTGTACTCTATGTACTCCTGATTCAAATTTTAATCTAGAGTAAGCTCCCTGTCCTTTGATTAAGAAGATTACCTCTTTTAATCCACCTACACCAATTTCATTTTTTTCCATTATTTCTATCTTCCACTTTCTTCTTTCTGCATATCTACTATACATTCTGAAAATGTCTCCGGCGAATAAAGCAGCTTCGTCTCCACCTGCTCCACCTCTGATCTCTACAATTACGTTTTTATCATCGTTAGGGTCCTTTGGAAGTAATAATATTTTCATATCCTCTTCCATCTCAGGTAATTTTTCTTCTATTTCTGCTTTTTCCTCTAACATCATCTCTTTCATCTCGTCATCTTTTTCATCTTTTAAGTTTTCTTTGATGAATTCTAACTCTTCTAAGTACCCCTTGTATTCTCTGTATTTCAATACAATTTCTTCCATATCGTTTATAGCTTTATTGTATTCGATCATCCTCTTGTGATCTGTAGCTACTTCTGGAGTTGCCAATAATGCATTTAATTCATCATATTTTTTTACCACTTCATCTAATTTTTTAAACATCTATTCATCCCTTCCTACAACTTTATTTTTTTACAATACCTATCTCATTTTTTATTTTTTCTTAATCTTATAGTGATATATACCTTTAAAAGTCAATACTTTAACTTATAAAGTATACCACAATATGTTATTAAAAACAATTATCCCTTATATTAGAGGAAATTTTACAAACTAAATTTTAAGAAAATACTACTTTTTAAGCACTGTAATATTTATTATTGACATAACAGAAGAAATGGTTTATACTTCTTACAAATAGATTATAAGGAGCAAGACTATGTTTAAATTAATTATAACTTCTAAAAATAATAATAATAATAATATGAGGGGATTTGTATATTAGATAGCATTTAGTTATCTTTAGGCAAATCCATTTTGTGATAAAAACAAGATGCAAATGCCTAGAACCCCTCAATGAAACTATAAGGGAAACCATCAAGGCAATTTTGCTTTGATGGTTTTTTTAATTTATTTCACCCTTTTACCCTAATAATCTTAAATAAATAAACTCAGGAGGACTACCATGAAAAGAACAACAGACAAATATGAAAGTAAATTATCACTACTAGAGACAGAGATTGCAATCAAAAAACTTAAAGATTTTTTTGAAAGCTCATTAGCTTACGAACTTAACCTAACTAGGGTTTCAGCTCCCCTGTTTGTTAAAGGCACATCTGGATTAAACGATGATCTGAACGGAATTGAAAAGGCTGTTTCTTTTTCAACTGAGCATGAGGAAAGGTTAGAGATTGTTCATTCACTGGCAAAGTGGAAGAGAATGGCACTATACAGATATGGCTTTGAATCTCATACAGGTTTATATGCCGATATGAATGCCATAAGAAAACACGAAGATCTTTCTGAGATCCATTCGTTATATGTTGATCAATGGGACTGGGAAAAAATAATTTTAGAAGAGGAAAGAAATGTTACAAAACTTAAAAACATAGTCGACAGAATCTACAAGGCATTTAAAAAAACAGAAAGCTATATAAAGAGGGAATATCCAGTTCTTACTCTTGGCTTACCTGAAGAAATACACTATATCACAGCTGTTGAATTAGAGCAAAAGTATCCTGAACTTACTCCTAAGGAGAGGGAGCATGCTGTAACTAAGGAATATGGTGCTGTATTTATTATCGGAATAGGAGATAAACTTCCTTCTGGAGATCGTCACGACGGCCGTGCTCCGGATTACGATGACTGGTCATTAAACGGAGATATATTATTCTGGAACTCTGTACTGGACAGATCTTTAGAGCTGTCTTCTATGGGTATCAGAGTAGATAAAAAAGCTCTCTTGGATCAGTTGGAAAAGACGGATACTATGTGGAAAAAAGACCTGGATTTCCATAAGTCACTTCTTGAAGGAAAACTACCATTTACAGTCGGTGGGGGAATAGGACAATCTAGAATATGTATGTATTTCTTGGAAAAAGCCCATATTGGAGAAGTTCAATCATCTTCATGGCCTGCTCACATCATTGAGGAGTGCAGAGAAAAAGGGATAGAATTACTATAAAAACCAAAAAGAACCACTCCTGATTTTAGGAATGGTTCTTTTTCTTTTTCTTTTAAAAAATTTAATCTCAATCTAAAGATCTATTTCCTCTTCCTCCGGCTTTTTAAATTCAGGATAGATTCTTTTCAATTCCCCTGTTATTCCCGGATTTTTCTTAAACTTAGTCAGATCCACCTCTGAATTTTTATTGTCTTCATTAATTATCTCAGCAGTTATCTGAATATATACTTGTTTAACATCATTCTTAGTCGAAGTGCTTCTAAATAGAGTTCCTAATACAGGAATATCCCCTAAAATAGGCACTTTTTTGATTTCTTCCTTTATTTCAGTCTCTTTTAATCCACCTATAAATATTACATCTCCATCCTGTATCTGTACTTTAGTGTCAATATTATTTTGATTTTTTCCTCCTGATTTTTCATCATATCCAGATTTTATATCAAATTTACTGATCTCAGATGAAATTTCAAGGATTATTGTATCCGGTTCATCCAGTCCTTCTCTTATTATAGGAGTTACAGAGAATATTGTTCCGGCTTCTTCCCAAATTGGTTCCTCTGTCCTATTACCATCATCATCAACCTCTACCTTTGTTCCTACAATCACCTCTTCTGTCACTTTAAAATCAGCCAACTCACCATTTACAACTACCACAGAAGGCACAGAAGAGATGGACAGATCCTCAGTTGACTGCATAAGATTTATTGAAAGATCCAATAAATTTTTTCCATCATTGAAAATATCTATAAAACTTATAATACTAGATCCTGCTATTCCGGTAGCCGGATCTACAGGTAATAAACTTCCACTTCCCCCCTCCGTCCCTTGAGCATTATTTATATCACCGTCTTTATTGGAAAATAACCAGTCAAATCCAAGATCTTCCATTAAATTATCGGTTGTCTTCAATACCTGAGCAGTTATCCTTACTTGTTTTATAGGACGATCCATGTCATCTATTAGTTTTTTAGCTGTATCTATATTATCTTTATCACCTTTTAAAACCAGCATATGAAGTTTAGGAAACGCAGTCACTCCCAGAGTTTCTCCCAGAATAGAGTCAACTATCCCTTTTATGTCTTCTGCAAAAGCATATTTTAGCTGAATTCTTTCTGTAATAACGTTTACACCATCCACAGTTTTACTACTTCCCAGCTCTTTTTCTCTAATACCTTCTTCTCTTTTAGCTACAACTAGCCCTTCTTTATTTTTTTTATCTAAAATTATATCTATATTGGTTATTCTATTTTGCTTAATATCAACTACTTCACTGGATACAGCATACCCGTTTTTTTCCAATTTCAATATATAGATACCCGGTCTTATATTATCATAGATAAATACTCCTCCGGCCTCTGTTCTTATAGGTTTATATCCGCTGTCTACCAAGGTTACTCTTACTCCTTCCAAACCTTGATTGCTGCTTCCCTCTATCTTTCCCATTAGTGTAGTGGCACCCTTGCCTGTCTTAGTCAGCATAATTATTTTTCCTATATATACTTCTTCTAAACCATTGGTTACCTTTATGATGTCCAATACTTCCCTTAGGGGCTGCCCCTTATTTATATATAGATCTATCACCACATCTTTAACCTCTGAATCAGCTACCATGGTTACCTTTGTAACCTTAGACATCAATGCCAGAGCATCGGATAATTTAGTCCCGTTAAAGTCCATATCCTCCTCAAATTTTGATTGTGGTAACCTTTTTATAGTAGCTCCAAAAGTTGTGGCTCCTACGGTAAAAATTACAAGCAGTATAAAAATATATTTTTTCATATCATCACCTTTCCCTTAAGTATAGGGGAACGGCTCTGCCATTCTTCCCCTGTTTTATTTCTATCCTATCCTTAAATACTCTTATATAATATGTTATATCTTCTATTTTGATTATTTTAAACCCGCTCACCATAGCTCTATTTTTAGAACCATTTTCTAAATAATAGACCACTGCTGAATTTATTCCATTCTGCGTTATCAGCATAGTTGGTTTAAACCTTGCTTCGACATAGGCCTTAAACTCCTCATAACTTCCAGAAAATTCATCTGTATCTTCCATAAACATACTCTCTTCATCACCGTAAAAAATTTTAACCCCTTCATTATAAACTTCATCGGAAACATATTTAGAGAGTGGATTCACTTCCTCTGGTACTTCTATTACAGGAGGTGTAGTTACTTTCACTACTTCTACCACCTCTTTTTTTATTGGTACCTCTACTTCCTTTGTCTCCTCTTTCTTTCCACAGGAGATAAGGATGAATCCTACAAATGTTATAAATAATATTTTAGTTTTCATCATTACCTCCTTTGTTTCCATTGGTAATATCATAGTATCCTAACTTGAATTTAACCTCTATCAGACCAATTTTTTCATCCCCCTTATTAAATGGTTTACTCATTACCTCTAACCTGCTTTTTTTCAAAGTCAGAAGAGGTTTAGAGTTCTCTAGATAATAAAAAAATAATGCTACATCCCGGCCTTTCCCCGTTATTTTATAAGGTATTATATTTCTTCTGTACTCCTTATCCCCTTCAATTTCAACAGTTTCCGTCTTTCCAATTTCTAACAGCTCTATATTTAGATGATCCAATATATCCTGTATCATCTGCTTTAGTCTAGCCTCATCTTTAAAACTATACTTTCTAAATTCCTCCAACAGCTCTTCTAACCTATATTTTTGATTAGCTCTCTCTGCCTTTATTCTTTCATATTTCTTTTCAAATAATTTTAAATTTTGTTCAGTTGATATCTTCTCCTGCTCAACTCTCAATAACTCCTCTTTTTTATCCAGGATCCTTCCTACAGGTGATATTACCAAGAAAAAAATAAGAAAAATTATACCTATGATCGTTCCTATTACCAAGAGTAATTTAGTTTGTTTTTTATCCATATTAATATTTATCTCTTTCCCAAATAGATCCATACCACTCAACCCCTAATTATATATCGGTGTTTATTCCAGTACCAATACATATTCAAATTCATTTATTTTTTCCCCATATTTACTTGATTTCTTTAAATAATTCAAAGTTACACTTCTGTATAGGTCACTGTCCAGCATCCTTTCTTCAAAGAAATAGGCATTATCTTCTGAACTCTTAGATTTATTATCTTTAAAAGAAAAACCTTTTACCCTTACCTCTTGTCCTTCATAAATCAAACTTTGAATCCATACATTTTTAGGAACATTTCCCTCCAACGACCGAAAGATCTCCGATACCCTTAAGTTCTTTTGAGAAAAAATATCCTCTATAATCTCTATTTTTGCCCCTAAGTTAGTTTCTTTTTTAGAATCCAAAGTCAGTTGTTTCATTCTTTTATTATTTTGCGCAATCTCTGCCTTCTCTATATTAATTTTTTTCTGGACAGAATTTTCTACCTTTCCGATACCAAAAGATACTATATAAAGAAGTAAAAATACTCCTATAAAAACACCTAAACATTTTCTGAAATGTTCCTCTATCTCTAATCTATCTTTATATTCTTTGGTTAAAAAATTCATCTGATTCATCTATCCCACCTCTTTTGTTAAGGCTCCCATAAGGGTAGTTATTTTAAAAGTCGATAATAGTTCCCTGTCCTCTGTATTTTTATAGTATAAATCCAATAAATCCAAGTCAATCTCCTGGCATGGCAGATCAAAGGCATCATCAAAATAAGTTTTAAATCCTTTTATCAGAGCTCCCCCTCCGGTCAAGAAAATTTTACTTATCCTCCCTTCGGTCAAGTTAGCATTAAAGTATTCCAGAGAATTTTCTATCTGGGTAGTTAGTTCTTTTACCACCGATGTCAAATCCTTAAACATCGACATCTCACTCTGTGTCTTGTACTTTCTATTCTCATCATCACCTAATTCTAACTGCTGTTTCTCCAACTCCGCTCCTTCATAATCTAACATCTCATGATCTTTTATTATTTCGGTAAAATCATTTCCGCCTATTCCTACTATTCTCAGCATATTAAGGGTTCCCAATGTACTCATAAATATCTTACTGGTTTCTCCTCCTATATCAACGACCATTATATTTTCATTTGTTTCTTCTGATTTTTGGTCCAACAGATCTACCAGGTTATTCAGAGCTATAAAATCCGGGATTATTTTCAATACCCTTATTTTAAAATGACTTAAAATTCCCAGAATTTTTTCAATTTCCTCTACGGGAATTGTAATCACCAATAATTTTTTAGAGAGATCCGTTTCATAAACCGTTTCTATCTGGGTAACAAACTCATCTTTTGTATACCCTGAAACTATATCTTCCAGGTCCTCCTCTATTTTAGCCTCTATATCTTCCTCTTCATTGTTATTATATTCCAATGTCTTTACATAAAATTTAGAAGCAGGAATAGTTACTATTAAATTTTTACCCCTTAGATTTATTTTTTTACCCAGTGTTTCTAAAGATTCTTGAAGAGCTACTATTTTTTCTTCAGCCATATCTAAATAATCAACATAACTAATCTTATCTATCTTTTTATTTTTATAGAGTGCTACCTTTATTCCACTGTTTCCTATATCTAAAGCACCATCAACCTTAAATTCAAACATAGATCCTCCCCATTTTTTATTTTAGTTTCTCTACCGTCATACTGTCTAATTCATCAGCAATAATACTTCCTCCACTGGTGGTAACTTTTTCCACATAAATTATTCTGTAATCTTCTGTTCCTGTATCACCTACAGCTGTTTTATCTATAGACACTATTTTTTCATAAGTTAATGTTATTGCTGATGTGGTTACTGCATCAAAAATAGCTTTTAACTTATCTGTATTTATCAAAGTTTTCCCATTTATATTAATCAATCTGTAGCCACCTATACTTATCGCATCAACATCATCTTTGCCTTTATCTAGAGTCCATAGTCTGACTATTTTTTCCCCGGTATTATTCATCCAGGCACGACTGACTATTTTACCATCTATAATTTTATCCTCTGCTATCCACGGTTGAGTATTTCCTGAAATCACTTCCACAGCTGACCCAGTTATTGTTGGATCCCATTTTGATGCAAAATATTCATTGTAATTATTTAATACTACCCCTGTGTAATGATGTCCTATATCTGGAACTATAGTTATTACACCTCCAGATGTTATTTCACTTGTATATTGTCTTGTTGTTATTGCTGGCGGAGTTGTATATGAGGTATTATCCACTCCATAATCTATACTACTACCACTAGTACCATAAAGATGTCCCCTACTTACATATTCATCTGCTAGATATAATTCATAGTGAGCTATAGCTGATCCACTGTCTAAACCGCTGTTTATCCTCATTCCCTTTATCTTATATACCGACCTTTGATTCCTGTTCCTAGCTATATAATACATGGTCAGGGTAATTGTCATAAAAAATGACAGCATCAATATAGATAAAATTAAAGCTGAACCTTTCTTCTTCATATCCCCCGCTCCTTTTTTATTTTTTATACTTCATATTTTTTCAATTTATCAAGTAAGGAGTTTATTGTAAATTTATCCTCGTGATCCCCACATCTCTAACTTCATTTCTTATTTTTCCTTCCAATCTCTCAGGTAGATCTATCTTAAAATGAAA
>CAZUGM010000020.1:10476-17367 GCA_964619915.1 uncultured Fusobacteriaceae bacterium
TTGCATTCCTTACATCTCTTTTTATAAACTCCGCTACCTCATTTAACCGGCTGTCCACCTTGGACTGATTAGAAAGTCTGTCCTGGGCACCTATAAAAGCATCAATCATAGGAGACATAATGAGCATAATTACTCCCATCACAGCCGTCACCAGTATTATTTCTATTAAACTAAATCCACTTTTTTTCATATTATCACTTCCAATTTTCGATAGGAGTCATTATAAATGTTGTTTCCATCTCTTTTTTTCTTTTTGTCAAATTAGAATTTTCTACTTTTCCATACCCAAATATAAATTTCCCGTAGATGAGATCATCTGTATATACATTGCTTTTATTTTCTTCTCCTGTAATAGGGTCTGTATAGGTGTCATTGGTAGTTTTATCTAATTTTTTTAAATTCCCCTTTACCTTATCCATAACCACATAAAAACTAACATCGTTTAGATCTATACCTTTCGAATTAAGTAAAACCATTTCTAAAGGTATGCCAAAATCAGTAGCAAATTGATTTATTGTAAAAGCTGATCCTGTAGGAGTCAATGTATATGTATATGGTTTAATTGTATAAAAATCTCTTAAATCATCATATCCTCTGGATTTTATATAATCTATCATAGTTTGGCTGATTCTCGCCGCCTCCTCAGTCTCAGAGGCTCTATGGTGAAATAACATAGCCTTTGTTGCTACAGTTACTACAGGTACTATTCCTAAAAGCAATATTCCCAAAGCTACTAAAGCTTCTATCAAACTATATCCTATTTTTTTTTTATTCCTTTTATTTTTTATTTTTTCTTCGATCATCATTTCACCTCCTGCAACCTAACTCAAATAGCCTACTGCTAACCCCGCCATTGCTATATAGGGTCCAAAAGGCATTATATCCTTTCTTGTTTTTTTCTTCAAAAGAATCAGTCCTACACCAATAAATGCTCCTGAGACAAATGCAATATTTAAAAATATAAAAATTTGATACAGACTGAAATATCCTATCATCGCTCCTATCCCCATGGCCAGTTTTACATCTCCAAATCCCATTATTTCATGACCAAAACTCTCTCCAAACCCATATAACACTATGTAAAATAGTGCAAAACTTCCTGCACCCAAAACACTTCTTTCAAATCCAACGGTAAAGAAAGAGGTCAGAATCCCTATCATAAAAATAGATAAACTGATCCTGTCTGGAATATAATAGTGGGTAAAATCCACCCAGATACCTATAATTAAGAGACATATAAATATTAAATACTTTATCCCTAATATTCCTAATCCAAACCTTAGGAAAAACAGGTAGAACAATACCCCTGTTATAAACTCTACAATGGGGTACTGGATAGATATATTTCCCTTACATCCGCTGCATTTTCCTTTTAAAATAAAGATATAGGATAATACCGGTATGTTTTCATACCACCTAATCTTATGTCCGCACAGCGGACAATGCGAAGGGGGAAACGCTACGCTTTCCCCCCTAGGTATCCTGTAAATACAAACATTTAAAAAGCTTCCTATAAGTAATCCTGTTAATAAAACCAACCACTGCATCTTTTACCTCTCTTTTAACCTTAATTTATACCTGACTTATTTATTCTTGTCATAATACCTTAATATATACATCATACGTATATATTTTATTTTTTCCTATAATTAATTTCTATTAAAAAAAATTAATCTAAATTTGTAATCATAATAACATTCCTATTATACGATTAATTCCTATCTTCTGCAAATTTGCCAAGAAAAAAAGGTGCCCTAAGGCACCTTTAAAAAAATTATTTATTTAAGTTGTAGAATACTCCCATACCTTCGTATACAGCAGCTTCTCCTAATTGCTCTTCAATTCTTAATAATTGATTGTATTTAGCCATTCTGTCTGATCTTGATGCAGAACCAGTTTTGATTTGACCAGCGTTAGTTGCTACTGCAACGTCAGCGATTGTATCGTCAGCAGTTTCTCCAGATCTATGTGATACAACAGCAGTGTATCCAGCTTTTTTAGCCATCTCTATAGCTTCTAAAGTTTCAGTTAAAGTACCGATTTGGTTTAACTTGATTAAGATTGAGTTAGCTGATTTCTTCTCGATTCCTTGTGCTAAGTACTCAGTGTTAGTTACGAATAAATCATCTCCAACGATTTGAGTTGTAGCTCCAACTTTAGCAGTTAATTTAGCGAATCCTTCCCAGTCATTTTCATCTAATCCATCTTCGATAGATGTTATAGGATACTTTTCTACTAACTCTGCATACCATGCTACCATTTCATCAGTAGTTCTCTTAACTCCACCTTCTCTTTTGAAGTTGTAAGTTTTGTTTCCATCTTCTCCACCATCACAGAACTCAGATGCAGCAGCGTCTAATGCTAAAGTAATGTCTTTTCCAGGCTCATATCCAGCAGCTTTGATAGCTTCCATGATGATATCTAAAGCTCCTTCAGTTCCTTCTATTTTAGATGGTGCGTATCCACCTTCGTTTCCTACGTTAGTAGAATCTCCGTTAGCTTTTAATAATTTTCCTAAGTGATGGAATACTTCAGTTCCCATTCTTAGACCTTCTGCGAATGTAGCAGCTCCTACTGGTTGTACCATGAATTCTTGTACATCTACAGCTGAGTCAGCATGTGATCCACCATTTAAGATGTTCATCATTGGTAATGGTAAATCTTTTGCGTTTGCTCCACCTAAGTATTTATATAAAGGTTGTCCTAAAGCGTTTGCTGCAGCTTTTGCAGTTGCTAAAGATACACCTAATATTGCGTTTGCTCCTAATCTTGATTTTGTTTTAGTTCCGTCTAAAGCAATCATCTTTTTGTCTAAAGCTACTTGATCAGTTGCGTCCATTCCTAAAACAGCTTCTCTGATTTCAGTGTTTACGTTTTTAACAGCTTTTAAACATCCTTTTCCAAGGTATCTAGCTTTATCTCCATCTCTTAATTCAACCGCTTCTCTCTCTCCTGTTGATGCTCCTGAAGGCACTGCTGCTCTTCCCATTGATCCACATTCTAAGATTACGTCAACCTCTACTGTTGGGTTTCCTCTTGAGTCTAATATTTCTCTTCCTAAAACTTCTACTATTCTAGTCATGTTCTCCTCCTGAATTTTTTATTATTTAATATGTATTAATAATAGTACATTTTTTTAGCTATGTAAAGATTAATTTTGTATCATTTTCAAACAAAATTAGAGCAAAAAATGCCTGGATGTTATTTTACTAACTTTTACAGTCTACACTTAAAAATCTGTTTTTTCAAATAAAAAGATATAGAAAATTTCTATATCTTTTTCATTAATTATAATTTTTTCATCTCTTCCATTAACTTCTGGTTTTTATAATCAGAGACTACTCTGTCTTTTACTTTATCAAAATTAGCTTCCTCAAATTTTATTTCCTTTGTTTTTTGGAACACATAGATTCCTTTTTCAGTCTTTATTACGTTGACTTCATCTAAGTTAGATTCAAAGATTTTTTCAGCTAACAGGTCATCATATCCTAAAAGTTTGATATATCCATCTTTCTTTATATCTAAATATTCTGAAACTTTATGCTTTGAATATGCTTTTTTACTGGCATCTTCAAAATTTAACTTATTGGTCTTCAAGTCTTCCGCTACTGTTTTAGCCGTTTCCATAACCTTTTTAAAAGTTTCTTTTCCTGAACTTACTTTTATTAAGATATGAGAAGCCTTAACCTGAGCTTTTTCCTCATTTTTATTTTCTACAAAGATAATGTGATATCCAAATTTTGATTTAACAACCTCCGGACACACTTTTCCTACTTCACCTTTAAAAGCTGCTGCTTCAAATTCAGGGATCATCTGACCTTTTCCAAACCATCCTAAATCTCCGCCATTTGGTGCACTTGGTCCCTCTGAGTATTTTTTAGCCATCTCAGAAAAATTAGCTGCATCCACTTCTTTCAAAATTTTATTGGCTTTTTCTTTGGCTTCTTCCATATCTAAGTCAGTTGGATTTACAACAAAATTAATTATATTTGCATCAGCACTGGCTTCTACATTATAAACCTCTTTATTTTCGTTGAAAAACTCTTTAATATCTGCATCATTAACTACAATATTTCCTTTGATATTGTCTACAAGCTGTAATTTAAGATCCATTATCTGGTTCATAGTCGGCAGTGTCTCATCTTTTTGAGCCCCTCTCTCCATTGCTATTTTCGCCAACTTAATCTCATCTTTTATATTAGCCGTAGATCTGACTTTTGCTTCATTAAAGTCTTTAATACCGTAAAAAGATTGGTACAACGCACCCTTTATAATGTCGATATTAGTTATCTTAAACCCATTTTCTTCAAACTCCACAGTAGGTCTGATATTACCATAGTTTTCTCTGATATCATCTATTTCAACTGTTTTTTTAGCTGCTTCTATCAGTTTAATTAACTCTTTATTTCCATTTGTTTCCTTTAATTTCTTTTCAATGAGAGGTTTTGCCTCCTCATAAGTTTTACCTAAATATTCACTATATCTGTCTTTTTCATATTGAGCTGCTTTCTCATTCTCTAGAACTTCAGTCTTTTCAACTATTTTATCTCTAGTTTTTTCCACTAAGATAGAATCCTTTATAGATTGCTCAAAACTTTTCTTAGTGTATCCCTGTGCACTTAACATTCTTTTAAACTGTTCCTTATCTGGAATCTGCGCTTCTATAGCTCCAACCTTTACCTTTACTTCTGAACCACTTACCTTAACCTTAAGATCATCTCCGATCTCTTTCAAGATTTCATTGGTTAAGATGTTATCCACCGCTAATATTTTAGCTTCTTCCCTGTCCAGAGGAGTTGTAAAATATTGACTATATTGATTACTGATATTATTGATCCCTCTCTCTAATTCAGTAATTGCCACCTTATTTCCATTTACTTTAAAAGCATATCTTTTATTTTTTAATCCCATGCTGATATTACTAACTATTACAGTTAGCATTGAGATGAAAAACCCTATTGTAATCATCCAAATTACAGGTCTCATCTTTTTTCTTAAACTTCTAATCGCCATTATATTCCCCCATTTCTATTTTAGTACTATCCTTTTTGATCTAACTTATATCTTCTGATCTTTTCATATAATGTAGTCCTACCTATCCCTAATAATTTGGCTGTTTCCTGCTTATTCCATCTAGTTTTTTGTAAAGCTGTAGCTATTACTACTTTCTCAACATCTGCTAAATTGTAAAGCTCCTTCTCTAATATTTCTTTTAGTGGCCCTAATCCAATTATTGTTTTATTTTCAAGGGTATCTGACTTCATCTTGATCTCTAATGGAAGATCCTCTACTCCTATTACTCTATCAGTCGATAAGATAATCATTCTTTCAATTATATTTTTCAACTCTCTGATATTTCCAGGGTATGAGTATTCCATAAGATATTTCATCGTATCACTCGAGATAATAGGCATCTCTCTATGGATGTCTACAACTATCTTATTTAAGAAATAGTTAGCTAATAGAGGGATATCGTCTTTTCTCTCTCTTAATGGTGCCATTTCAATAGGGAAAGCTGTCAATCTATGGTATAAGTCACTTCTAAACTTCCCGCTTTCAACCTCTGTTTTAAGATTCTTATTTGTAGAAACAATAAATCTAATATCTACTTTCTTAGTTTTATTTCCTCCAACTCTTCTGAATTCACCGTATTCTATTACTCTAAGTAATTTTGCCTGAGCCTTGATATCTAAACCTGTAATTTCATCTAAGAATACAGTTCCCCCGTCAGCTTCCTCTAAGATACCTACCTTACCTGAACCAGACCCAGGGAAAACATCCCTTTCATATCCAAACAGCTCTGATTCTATTATATCAGAAGACATAGATGCACAACTTATTACCATAAAGTTTTTCTTTCTTCTGTCAGACTTTTTATAGATCTCTGCTGCTATCAGTTCTTTTCCTACACCATTTTCACCGCTGACAAGAACAGTAAGATCACTTTCTGCTATCTTATCTATTAAGTTTTTTATCTCTTTTATCTTGGCACTTTGCCCAACAATCTCTTGGATTTCCTCTGTATCAGATAATTTTTTTTCTAATTTTCTCTTTTCCTTTAATATAGATAAGCTCTGTAAAGCCGGGAAAATCAACTTATTAAATTCCTTTATACATAGTGGTTTTAGTAGGTAGTTATATATATCAGCACCTCTTAGGTCTTTTAATACTTCTTCAGTTTCTTCCTCTATCAACCCTACTACCACAAAATCTTTTCCTATACCATTTAATTTTCTTCTTACCTCTGTAAAGGTAAACCATGTCATATTTTGATCCAATAAAATAATATCAAAATCACTTTCCCTCAACATATCTAATCCATCTAAAAAATTATTAAAAGTAATTACTTCATATTCACCTAACAACTCTTTTCTTACCTGCTTTAAAATTTCCTTTCGTTCAGAAATCGCTAAAATCGATTTTTTCACAACATCCCTCCTACATAATTCTTGATTTTTTTCATCACTGTATTATAATCAATCAAGTGTCAAATTTCAAGATTTTTTTGTTTTATTTTGTTTTTTTTGAAACATATATCCAATTTCATTACACAAGGGTAGAATAATCAAAATTTTCAATTTAGAAGTTATGAATTTTATTCCTACACCTGTATAATCATTAAATTTTAAAGTTCTAAAAATCTAAAATGAGGGCAATAAACACCCTCATTTTTTCTAAATATTAATATATTCCAGTCCCCTTACTGAGATATCAAATGTTATATTATAGTCCAGACGTTCTTTTAAATCTGCAAATTTTTCCACCAGTTCATAACACCTTTCCCTTTCTGCTATAACCAGTAAAACTTCATCCTCTCCAGGCCAAACATGGGTATTAAGATGTTTTATCCCTTTCTGCCATGATACCTTCAGCTTTGGAATAATAGCATAT
>CAZUGM010000021.1:0-17080 GCA_964619915.1 uncultured Fusobacteriaceae bacterium
ATTATATCTTTTTTCTTTAATTTAAAAAGAATTTGCTCTAAATACTGAACAGATATATTCTGGTCCTGGGATATCTCCTTTATCCTTACCAGTCTGTTTTCGCTCAAATTCCCTTCTGCTATATTTATAACGGCTCTTAGCCCATATCTTATTCTCGTGCTTATCTTCATAGGTTTTCCTCCGTTTTTTCTTTTTTATTAAAATGTTTATATGCTTTTGGGGTCACAACCCTTCCCCTATGGGTCCTTTTAACAAACCCAATCTTTACCAGGTAGGGTTCGTAGATCTCCTCCAGGGTTCTCCTGTCCTCTCCCAATAAAAGAGCCAGTGTTTCAATTCCTACCGGTCCGCCTCCATAGTTATCTATGATAGCTAAGATTATTTCACGGTCCAATTCATCCAGTCCATAGCCATCTACTCCTAATAAACTCAAAGCTTCCTTAGCTATCTTTAAAGTTATTATCCCGTCGCCACGAATCTCAGCATAGTCCCGAACTCTCTTTAAAAATCTGTTGGCTATTCTGGGAGTTCCTCTGCTTCTAAGGGCTATTTCCAAGGCTCCTTCAGGTTCTATACCAACCTCTAATATATTGGCTCCCCTCATAATGATCTTCAAAAGATCCTCAGTAGAGTAATAATCCATCCTGTGAACCAGACCAAATCTGTCTCTCAAAGGTGCACTGAGTAGTCCTGCTCTGGTTGTAGCTCCTATCAATGTAAAATGAGGCAACTCTATCCTGATAGATCTTGCTGTAGGTCCTTTGCCGAATATTATGTCGATCTCACGATCTTCCATAGCCGGATAAAGGATCTCCTCCACCGATGTATTCAGTCTGTGGATTTCATCTATAAACAGGATATCCTGCTCCTCTAAAGATGTTAGAATCGCCGCCAAATCTCCTGCTTTATCCAAAACAGGTCCAGATGTTACCTTTAGATTGGTTCCCATCTCTGTGGCTATAACTCCTGCTAAGGTAGTTTTTCCCAATCCTGGAGGCCCGTATAAAAGGGTGTGGTCCATAGATTCATTCCTGTTTTTAGAAGCAGTCATAAATATTTCCATTTTTTCCTTTAATCTATCCTGCCCTATATATTCATTCAAAGTTTTAGGTCTTAAATTTTTCTGTATTTCTATCTCTCCACCAAACTCGGCTGCCGACAACAGTCTTTCATCCATAAAATACCCCTATTCGTCTATATATACATACTGATTGCAAATTGTATTCCGCCTATTACAGCTCCTAAGATCGCTCCTATGACCTCTATATGCTTCAGTTCATTGTTTGCTATCCTATATACCATCTTTTCCAATTCATCCAACTCAAAGTTTTCAATTTTTTCGATAATTATATTTTTCATATCTACACTGTCTTCCATCTTTTCTATCAACACTGTAAAAAACTCATCTTTATTTTCATCGATAGCATCTTTTATATGACCTTTGATTTTCAGTATCATACTATCCGTTATAAATAAGCTGGCCATTGGTATTTTTGCCAGCACCTCTTTTTCTAATTTATCCTCTACAATCCTGTCTACAATCAGATCTATTTCTTCACCTATCTCTATATCTCCGATATTCGCAGTTATATCCTTCATAGAGATCAATTCTTCCTGTATGGTATCCGCTATACTTTCCGCCATCTCCATCTTTCTTTTTGGAATAAGTCCCTGGATTTTAAATCCTAATATATTTATCTCTTTCAACGGTCTGAATAACATCTTAATTGCAAAATAATTTGTTATCCACCCAATCAATGCTCCTATCACTATCATCAAACTTGCTTTTAATAACATCTCTTCCTCCTACTTTTTTCCCAATACAAAGCAACTATAAAGATCACCATAAAGTATCTAAAAAAAGTTTACTCTGTAATTTAAAAGCTTTTATTTATAAATTTATACATAAAAAACATTAAGAATTTTTTCAAAACTTTTTTATTTTTAGGGGATCAACTTTTGAATATTTGTTACTTATATTTTTGGTGTTTCTCATTATTTTTTTCTATTTTTAACCATTATTTTCGATACTTAAAACAATATAACATTTTATCATATCTAGTGCTTTTTTTCAATTCCCTTATTAATTTAGTAAAGAAAATAAAACTTCCCATTTTTTTCTACTCAAAAACTAAAAAAAGTGGTAGAAAATCTACCACTTTTAAACACTTCAAATATATATAATTATACAGTTTCGATGTTTGAAGCTTGAGGACCTTTAGCACCTTCAGTGATTTCGAAAGTTACTTCTTCCCCTTCTTTTAAAGATTTAAATCCTTCTTTGTTGATTTGAGAGAAATGTGCAAAGTAGTCATTTCCATCTTCAGCAGAAATAAATCCAAATCCTTTATCATCGTTAAACCATTTAACTGTTCCTTTTAACATGTGTGTTACCTCCGTAAATTTTGATACAGCGAATCTTACCAATTTCCAATTGAAATTTGTCAGCCCCCTGTTACTATTTATATAGTATCTTAAAAGTTATATAAAGTCAACTTTATTTTATTTTATTTAATCTAATTTTAAAAAGTCAGTCTTTATAGTGTATCCGTCTCCTACCTTTTCCCTGATAACCCTCTCATATCGTTCCAACTGTTCCACATCCATAGACACACCGGATTTATAGTCGTAGATGATTATCTCCTTCTTTTTTTCATCCAAGTTAAGCCTGTCTATGATATGGGTCTTTCTTTTAGTTGCCCCTACCCCATCGACCTCTTCTTTTTCAAAAGTAATCAGCTCAAGTTCCTTAAAAATAGTCCACCTTTTATCAAAAACTTTAGAATTTTTAGAGATAAATTCCTCCACTCTCCCTATTATTGTTTGAGTTCTTTCGATCCCCAGCATATTACTATATTTATTCAGAGTCATCTGTCTGGCTGTATTTCTTTCCTTTTCTCCCCCATATTCTATATTCTCTAGATAATAATGGATAGCCAGACCGGATTTTCTCTTCAATTCTTTTTCTACACTATGTTCCATAGGATTTTCATTGTTTTGATCGGTTTTATCCTCTATCTTTTCTCGAATTTTCAGATCCACGGCATCTCTGTACAGATTCGGATCTATGTAAAACTTTTCATCCCTGTTACTACCCTCTGTCTTCTCCTCATAGGGTATAAATTTCCCCACCATCTGGGTTCCCCCTTCTAAGAGTTCCTCTCTGGACACACGGAAATATTTCTCAACAGGAGTTATCAGGAGGTCGTTGTTCAGTACAAATATCTCCTCCTTTTTCTTGGTAGTTTTTGTAGGTTCAATACACAAAAATAGATTTGCACGAGGTCTGGTCATCCCCACATAGAGGGTATTTATCTCCTCATCCAAAAATATCTGTTCACTGTGTTCATATATCTTTGTTTTTTTTACGGCACTGTTATAGACAGAGTTAGTAAACAAATAATCTTCTATATACTCATAATTTTCATCCAGTTTAGCCAACAGTTGAACTTGATGCTGCAGACCCTTTTCCGAATATCCAGTCAATTTATAGCTGGATCCTTTATCCGATAAAAACATATATTCCGTATGAAAGTCCAGACCCTTAGATCCGTGAATCGTCATCAAAATCACAGAATTCAGTTCAGATATACCCACCTGTTTCAACCCGTTGGAATCACTGTTCATCTTCAAAAAACTCATAAAATCAGACAGATAATCATATTCCTCCATGAGTTCCAAGAAAAAGTTGATATTTTTTATATCCCTTGTAGCACTATAAGTTTCTACAAATTTATATTCCCCTAATACACTTCTCCCCATCTTTTCGTAGGGAAGTTCTTTTATTTTTTTTATCCTATCCAGTTCTATCCTCAAATTTTCTTTTATCACAACTTCCTCTGTCTCTTCATCCTCTGTTTTTTCCCTTTGAACCCATAAGTACCTCAATACACTATCTCTGTTATTCAACAGGTATTTAAGGTCTTCCTCTCCCACTTCAATGGTTTCCCTGAAAAACTCCACCAGCGACATAAAATCATTGTGGATGAAAAAGTTAAATAACCGTAGAATCTCCTCCACGCAGGGATGCTGCACAATTGAAAGACTGTTTTCCATTATATACGGAACCCCCAGTTCTTTTAACTTATCCCCTATCTTACTGAGGTCTTTCTTTTTCCTGGCCACGATTCCTATTCCCCTATAGTCAGGTGTTCCATCTCGACCCCTATCTGCGAACCTGTCTTTAATATCTATTGCAATTTCAGAATGAATTTCAGAATCCACCATAACTGCTACAAACCCCTTATCCTCTTTTTTACAACACTTAACTTCCCTGTATTCCCATCTGTCATCTTCATTTTTGGTGAGATGATTTTTAGAAACATGATCAAAAAATAAGTTAACAAAATCAATTATCTTCTTCTCACTCCTGTAATTTGTCGGCAGAGATTCTGTCCCTGCTCCCAGGATTCTGTCAAAGCTAAGGAATAACCCCTTATCTCCTCCACGCCACGAATAGATACTTTGTTTTTCATCTCCTACAACAATTATATTGTCGCACCCCTTAGCAATAGGCTCGATTATCCTCCACTGGGATACACTGGTATCCTGCGCCTCATCCAAAAATAAAGTTGATATCTTTCCTCCGATTATCTCATAAAAATTATCTGTAACTACACCATCCTTTACAAGGCACAGGTCTTCCTCTACCATATATTCACTGGTATAGTTGGTTATATCAGAGAAAGTAAATTTTTTCTCCCTGAATTTTATATCATCATAGATAGACCTGGTTATCTTCTCTATTTCCAATATATCTTTTTCATAGGGAACCACCTCTTCAATGAAGATTATCTTTTCTAGAAGCCTGTGGATCTCATTTTGAACTTCTAAAACCTGAGCCTTTATATGTTCCCTGGCCTTCCCTCCCATCTGGGTTCCGTTAATAATTTTATTTTCTAAAAAATCTTTTCTTTTCTCTAGTATAAGAGTAATCAATCTTTCCTTATCGTCTAAAACACCACGAAACTCTTCCTCTATGATCTTCCCCGCTTTGGCCAAAACTTTTTCGTAGACCTTGCCGTGATCCGTCACAAGTTCATCAGCCAATTCAAAACTTCTCACTATATTTCTATATAATTCAGCTTTTAGACTTTCTGTATCATCGATCATTTCTTTTTCTCCTATAAGAGCAAACTTCCACCTCTCCTCAGATATTTTTTTTATGAGACCGATGTATTTCTCCACCTCTCTATCTGCTGTTTTTTCCAAGAATTCCTTGACCCTATGAAACTCCTGACCCTTTATAATACGGCTGAATACCTCACCATAGATCTCCTCAGCTTCCACAGTATTACTCATAGAATAAGTATAGATATTGAGTGAAGGTCCTATAGCTTTTTTAAAGATCTGGGCAATAAATGAATCTATCGTATAGATCCTTATCTTATCTTTATTTAACAAAAGTTCGGTTTTTATTTTTTTTACCCTGTCTGTATCCACCTGAATTTCCGGATATAATTTTTTTATATTCTCTTCCAGCTCTTGATCCCCCCGGCTTAAATCATCTAAAAACTCAAAGATTCTGACCTTGAGCTCTGCTGTAGCTGCCCGGGTAAAGGTCATAAATAATATCTCATTGTAGTCCTCACCCAGTAATATTCTAGATATATATTCTATAGCAAGCCTGTAAGTTTTCCCTGTTCCTGCACTGGCTTTCACCACCTTTCTATTCTTATTTTCCCTTAATTTCATCTAATTCACCAACCTTACAGATATCCAGATATTCGCACCTGTCACACTTACTAGTCTTATTCCTCTCAAAAACTCCCAAGTTCAAAAATTCTTTCAGCTCTGTTTCGAGAACCCCTAGTTTTTTTTCCTTTCCCTCGGGATCTATCTTATTTCTGCCACTTTCATCTTTTACCAGTTTTATTTTTTTACTCTTTTCCAGATTCCCCTTATCCACATTAAATATATATTTTTCCGTCAGGTCTGCCTCCCCTGCATATAAGATGCTGTAAAAATCCAGCTGCCTTTCGTTCAAATTTCCGGTTTTAAAATCGACAATATAATCCTTTCTCTCAGTTTTAATTATAAGATCTGCTTTAGCCCTACCCACGATATCTATAACTTTATTGTTTATATCAGCTCTTAAAAGTTCTTCTATCAGAAGACCCTTTATCTGCTCCCCACGTAACTCCTTTGAGATCTTTCTAAAAAATTCTCCCACACTGGCAGCTAAATTTTTATAGATAATTTCCCTATAATACCTTTCATTTAACCTTGGCAGCTTCAACCTTCTGCTTCCTACCAATTCTTCCAAAACTCCCATAACTATCCCCACTTCTATTCTGCCTTCTTCCAACAGGGAATAATCTTTGGTCAGTTCTATCCTTTTCAACACCGCCTCAAACAGTTCATGGGCAAGATTTCCATACTCCCTCCGGGTGAGATCCCTCTCAACCTCAAGCTCCTCCCTGTTTAGTTTCACCAGATACCTGAGATACATCTTATATTTACAGTTAAACAATTCATCACACATATATGCCGTCACCCCAAAAGGATCTTTCAATTCCTCTGTTTCAAACTTCATCTCACTCGGTTTTATTCCCTCAAACAACTCTTTGTCACCTTCTTTATTTTCTGCTCCAGAGTCCGGTCTTATCAATTCTAAGTAGTTTTGCAACGGCTGTTTCAGATGTTTAGATGTTACACCAAACTCTTCCAGAAGCTCCTCCACAAAGGGGGAAAGGGAACTGTCTGAATTCATATTTTTTATAGCCAATATGGTGGTGTTTTCACTGGTCATAACAGCTCTGAATAGATTATATTTCTCTTCCAGTCTGATCTCATCTATACCTTTTATACCTAAGTTTTTTTTCTGCTGCTCTGTAAATAAGAATGTATTCTGCTTATTTTTGGGTATAAAACTATCTGAAATATTCATCAGTAAAAGATTTTTATTCATTGTAGTTTTTATCTCTTCGAGACCCTGTTTCCTTGAAACAGTGTCAAAATTGCCCGATATCTCCTTAAACTCTAAATATTTCAATATCAACTTCAGCAACCCCTCTGCTGTTTTCCCCTGTCCAAAAAAGTTTTTCCAGCCGTCTACCACATCCAGGTCCTCTATGACCTCTATCTCACTGAGAGCCTCAAAATATTTCCCTATATTTTCACTTCCATCCAATAACCTTCCCAGCTGTTCAGTGGATAAAGTTAGTTTTTCAGTCCATTTTTTTAAGTTATCGTATGTTTTCATCTGTTCTATATCTTCAAATATCCTGTGGATAAAGTTTTCCTCCCCCAGTCTTTCTGCTATTACGTATTTAGTCAAATATTTATAACCTTCATTTACCAACACCTTGAATTTATCAAAATCCTCAGGTATGACCCTATAGTATTTAGAGATCTCATCCCCTTTGATTATATCCACCACAGTATGAAGTTCCAAAGCCAGTTCACCGTCTATCTCTTCCAGGGTAGACAGTAATTTATGCAACCCCTCCAAAAGGGAAAAGATAGGCAGATCCGATATATATCTGGTTTCATTGAAAAAACTGTTGTATTTGTAGTTATCGTTATTTGCATCAAAAATTTTAATACCCCTATTTTTCTCACCCATATCTTTAACCTTATTCTGTATATCCAAAACTTTTAAAAGTTCAGTAAATTCATCATCTACAGTATAAACCTCTATTTTTTTAGTAATCTTAGGTACTCCTATATTGACACCCTTTACAGCCAGAGCGTCTTCACAAAAGTCACCTTTATCCATCTGTAATTTTAGAGTTATAGTAAACCCATCTTCCTCTAACTTCTCCATTATCCATTTTTCCAATGGGGTAAAATGGACCTTATTGTAGATAACTATATCCCTGTATCCGGAAAGACTTTTAGAACTATAGTTTTCATCCTTTATTATAAAAGTAGGATCGGTATAATTTTTATCCGACAAGAATTTCATATAATTTTTTTCAATATCCAAAAATATATCATATATCTTCTTCTGCCACTTCCTGAGATCTCTCACCTCTTTTAACCTGTATTCTTTAAGCAGTTTAAAGAAATTTAAAAAATTAGCAGCGATGTCTATTACATCGTAATAATTCTCCACCCCTAACTCCTTCCTGTTTTTCGAACTCAAGGATCTGTAAAAGGCTATCACCTGCTTCTCTTCACGGAGTACCATCTCATCACTTAAAAATAAATTGGTTTTAAACTCTCCCAACCCCATAAATTTAGGCTGTTTCAAGAATATATTGGGTTTTTCTCCACCTTTATTCTTTTCCAGATTCTCCATATATCTTTCTTTAGCTAAACTTTTATCTGCCGACTTAGGAAAAATATGGATCTTTCCCGGTTCTATATTTTCTATTATCTCCTCGGTGTAGGAGTAGTATTTTATTTCCATCTTTTCATTCTCCTTTTGAGATTTTATTTTTGTCACAAATTATACTTATTTTAAAATCTGATTTCCCTCTGAATTAATTTCATCATTTGTGACTACGTTTTTTCTCCAAAAATCTGTATTATTTGTTTTGTTACACTCTAAAATTATACAACAATCTCCCTGTATAAAAAAGGCAGCATCAAAATATTATATACACCCCTCTGCTATTAATTACCCATTAACAATCTGATTTTTTTATTTTCTGCCTATCAACAGTCCAATAAAGATACACTAAATCTCATTTATTCGGTCGATTTAAGAGATATTTTTGATTTTATATGTAAAATGTGTTAAAATAGGAAAAAGAATACAATGTGAAGTAAATTAAATGATTACTTAATTGGCGAGATTTACAATGTTTTATAATAGTGTAGATACGAACCAATTGAACAAAAGGAAAATTTAATTTGAAAAATATTTGTAGAACTGGGGTTTACTTAGGGTCTCGACTGAGGCAATGAGTTATGCTACTTATGTGGCATATTGTGAGTCTATATGACGAAACTTAAACACTCTAACTCTGCTACCTTTATGGTGGTGGAGTTGGGGTGTTTTTTTATTTTTAAGGAGTGATTATGTTAAAAAAAGAAATTAATAAATTGGACATATTATCGTTGGCCATAGGGGCCATCATTGGATGGGGAGCTTTTGTTCTTCCGGGAGATCTATTCTTAAAGGCAGGAATGATAAACTCAACTATCGCAATAATTACAGGAGCATTAATAATGATCGGGATTGAAAAAAATTACGGTTATCTCCTTCATAAGTTTCCGGTAGCAGGGGGAGAATACGCCTTCACCTATGATGCTTTTGGATGGAAACATGCTCTGGCATGCGGTTGGTTTTTAGCCCTGGCATATATAAGTATCGTTCCGTTAAATGCCACAGCATTAGCTTTGGTTGCAAAGTTTACCATGCCGGGAATTTTAGAAGTAGGTCACCTCTATAGTATAGCAGGATCTGAGATCTATTTAGGAGAAGTAGGAGTAGCCGTAGCTGCCCTTTGTTTATTTGGTTATTTAAACATCAAAGGAATAAAATTAGCTTCTCAGCTACAGAAGATAATGGTACTTTTATTGGTAGGAATAGTATTTTTATTTCTAAGTCTGGTTATTGCCAGAGCTGGAATAACTAATCCGAATACTATGTCATTCATAGATTCAGAAACAGTAAGTTTATCTAAAATATTAAAGATACTGTCTATCGCTCCGATGTTATTTGTAGGATTCGACTGTATCCCACAGGTGGCAGAGGAACTGGACTTTGAGGCTAAAGAGGCATCTCACCTGGCTATAATTTCTATCCTAGTAGGAGGACTGGTTTACGTCTTAATCATCCTTTTCACTTCTTTCGGAGTTACAAGTGAGGAAATAATGAACGGCCAGATCTCTTGGGCAACAGGATATACTACAGAATATTATTTTGGAAAGATAGGAATAATCCTTTTAATAATAGCCCTTACTTCAGCCATTGTAGCCGGAATAAATGGATTTTATATGGCAGCCAGCAGACTGTTATTTGCCATGTCCAGAGGAAAGATATTGCCGGAATTCTTCGGGAAATTAGATAAAAAGTATCACACTCCTAAAAATGCAATCTTGTTTACCCTGGGTATATCTCTGATAGCTCCTTGGTTTGGTAGAAATGTATTGTTATGGATAGTCGGGACTTCCAGTGTCGGAGCATCTATCGGATATCTTTATACAAGTCTTTCATCTTATAAACTATACAAGGAAGAATATGGAAAAGTATTTATACCGAGTATTTTTGGTTCTGTCTCAGTGGTAATATTTTTAATTCTTTTATTGGTACCGGGATTGGACAGTTCCCTCGGTTTACCATCTATAATAGTTTTAGTAGTTTGGGGTATTATAGGTCTGTCATTTTACAAATTCTATGACCTTCAGGTAGTACACTATACTGTGGAAGAGTTGGACGAATTGATTCTAAATAGAGATTCCGAGGGGAATTTTAAAGAAGCACAATAATAAAATTTATTCATAGAAAAAAAGGTAATATACGTTGTATATTACCTTTTTTTCTACCTCTTATTCATATTTTCCAGTTCTTTTTCCCTCCGCTTCATCCTCTCTTCAGGGGAAAGTGATCTATCAGGTTTAGGCATCCTACCTCTAAAACTATTTAAATCGATATTCCTATTATTTTTTCTCTCCTCTTGTTTTTTTTGCATTCCAGTTCCCTTCTGTCTGTCAGATTCTCTCGGAGTAGAATTTTTTCTATTATTAGATCTCATATTCCTCTTTCTGTTCACCTTGCTCATAATTATCCGGACTATTATCATATAGATGATAATTTTTATTATAACATCCAATTCCATATCTATCACCCCTTACAAGCTTCTAAAACTTCCTCTACATGCCCCTTTACCTTTACTTTTCTCCACTCTTTTAAAATCTCGTTGTTTTCATCCAATAAAAATGTGGATCTTACTATTCCCATAGATGTTTTTCCCATGAATTTCTTTTCCTGCCAGACACCAAATTTTTCACATATTATACCATCGATATCACTGAGTAAACTGAATGGTGTTTCTAATTTTTTAGCAAAGTTAGATTGTTTTTTTACAGTATCCCTGCTTATTCCAAAGACTTTTATCCCTAACTCCTTAAACTCTCCATAGGATTCACCGAACCCTTTCGTTTCTGTTGTTCACCCAGGTGTATTTGCTCTGGGATAAAAAAACAAGATTTTTTCCCCTTTATAAGCAGACAGGTCAATCATCTCTCCATTCTGATTCTCTAAAATAATTTCCATAAAAAAACCTCCATAAATTTGATAAAAAGCAACGTGGGATTGCATCCACCTGGAAAATCTTCCAACTATTAAAGAAGGTAATATACAAAACCTGTATATTACCTTTTATAATTAATTGCTTATTTTCCTTTATTTTCTCCCACAGCTGTAAAAGCTGTAGCGATATTAGCTACATTTTGTAATTCCGATGGGATTATAATCTTAGTTGCTTTTCCGTCTGAAACTTTTACAAAGGCCTCCATCGCTTTAAGCGAAAGAACTTCCTTCGTTGGGTGAGATTCATTTAATAATTTCAACGATTCTGCACGTGCTTTTGTTACCTCTAAAAGCGCTTCCGCTTCCCCTTCTGCTACCCTTACTGCAGCTTCCTTATTGGCTTCCGCTCTTAAGATAGCTGATTGCTTCTCTCCCTCTGCTACTAATATTGCCGAAGTTTTTTCCCCTTCTGCAATCAATATCTTTTGTCTTCTCTCTCTTTCTGCTTTCATCTGCTTTTCCATAGCGTCCTGGATTTCTGCAGGTGGCATAATATTTTTTAATTCTACCCTGTTTACCTTAATTCCCCATGGGTCTGTAGCTTCATCTAATATAGATCTCATCTTAGTGTTTACAACATCTCTAGATGTCAGTGTAGAGTCTAACTCCAACTCCCCTATTATATTTCTAAGGGTAGTAGCTGTCAGATTTTCAATGGCACTTAGTGGATATTCTACCCCGTAAGCATACAATTTAGGATCTGTAATTTGAAAATAGATCACAGTATCTATCTGCATAGTTACATTATCCCTTGTAATAACCGAAAGTCTATAACCTGTTCCTTCAACGATACCTTTTTAGCTATCCTATCTATAAATGGGATCTTGATTTTTAAACCTACCCCCCAAGTATTCATATAGGCTCCTAACCTCTCTATAACATATGCCTGTGATTGCGGTACAATTCTGATATTAGTTACAATCAGTAATATAACCACCAATATCAATGGAAAAAATAATAACATTTCTGCCTCCTTTTATATCTTCTTTTTTAGTATTAATTTATTTCCTTCTACTCTTTCTACAACTCCTGTATCCCCTACCTCTAATTTTTCATCACAAGTAGCTCTCCAATATTTTCCGTCCAGTTTTACCTCATAGAGATCTGCCTCTATTTTTTTAGATATCTCAACATCCTGGCCAAATATCCTGTTTTCAATAGGCTTTCTTTTCTCTAAGAGTTTTTTTACTATTGGTCTGGTCAATATCAGAAAAAATCCACTGAGTCCCACAAAGATATAAAATTCATTTATAGGATTTTTTACCATCCCTGATATCAGCGTCAATATTATAGCTGCAAAGGCAAACCATATACTCACCAATGCCGGCACTGCTAACTCTACACCTATAAATACAATGGTTAATATAAACCACCAAATCATCCCGCTATCCCATATCATCCTATCACCCCATGTTTTTCTTGATCCACTCTTTTATCTCTATATCCTCTATAGTCAGTTTATCTGTTCCGTTATATAGATCTGGTTTTATCATAAAAAAGTTTATGTATATATTATTATCTTTTTTATAGAATAAATCAAGGTGTAATGGTAAGAATACAACTTCTCCCTCTCCCAATTCTTCCAAACTTAATTTTTTTAGTGGGTCTATTACCATATTCATGTAGTCCATATCCTCTAACATCCACATGTTGTTATTCCAGAATCTTCCTTCATTTTTTGTTCTTCCTCTAAACGGTTCCCTGTTTGAGATAGCACTAAGCACTTTTCTTACAGATTCAGCATCAAAGTCCTCGTTATATGTAGCTTTCATCCCTTCATTTTCAGAGATAGAAGCCAGATACTGCTCCCCTACCTTTTCCTTTTCCGATACAGAATTCCAGTAATATATCATTGACTCCAATACTTCTAAACTTTTTTTCATTTTTTTACCCCCCTGTTAGTTATCTATTTCTCAAATTCAGTATACCAAATAAACCACTTCTACCCAATCTTTTTTTATAAAAATTTAGGAATTTTAATAGTGATACTTAATACTTCTCCCCAAGTTTTCTGAAAAAATAAACTTAGAAAGATAAAATCAGTCACCCTTAATATTTACTCTGTATATAATTAAAAGACCCCGCATCTCTGCCAGGTCTCTATATTTTATTTTATTTTTGGATATATAGCCATCCCGTATAGCGGTCCTGAATGAGAACCAATAGTCGATCCGACTTCACATCTTGACTGGTAGTCTACATTACTGAATTTTTCTACGGATTTTCTAAGTTCATCTGCATTTTCAGACTGATGCTTTGTTCCACCCCAGCCAGTATACAATACTATCGATCCATTCTTAGCTTCCTGCTTAAGTAATTTCTCCATATATCTCATGGCACCTTTGTCTCCAATGGCTTTTTTCTCATTGTGAACTTCCCCATCTTCGACTTTTAATATAGGTTTTATATTCAGTACACCACCGATTTTGGCAGATGCTTTTCCTATTCTTCCCCCTCTTTCAAGGTATTTTAATTCATCTACCACAAAGTATATTTTCCCTTTATTTCTCATCTCTTCTACATTCTCTATGATTGTCTCAAAAGATTCCCCTGCTTTAGCCATCTTAGCCGCTTCTAAAACCAGATGCCCAGATCCTAACCATACATTCTTCGAATCAATTATGGCTATATCTTTTTCCTCCGGTAACATTCCACGGGCCACCTTGGCTGCCTGACGTGTTCCGCTTAATTTACTTGAAATCAATATTGTAATTATCTTTTTATATCCCCTCTTTAGCAATCTTTGATATAAATTCTTAAATTCTGCCGGAGACGGTTGGGAAGTTTTAGGTACAATTCCCTCAGTTATGATCTTATGCCAAAAATCTGTTTTAGATATATCTACCCCATCTTTATAATACTTATCTCCATGAAATTTTATCTTTAGAGGGATTATATTAACCGACAGATCACCTATAAGTGCAGGTGTCAGATCCGAAGTAGAGTCTGTGATTATTGCTATCTCAGGCTGATTTGGATCCTTATTTTCGATATATAGGTAGTAATGATAGTTATCCTGTTTTCCTATATATTCCTCATGTTTTACACCTCTGGTCTTTAATATAGCCGCGTTCCCTTCATCTGTGCTTTCGTTTCCTAATACTGCAAATATATTTAAAGTATTCTCATCTATATTTTCCTCATACAGATCAGATATTAGATCTGTTATATTTTTATTTTCATACATGATCTTTCCATTTACTAAAGCTATATAGTTCCCTTCGTTGATGATCAATTCTCCGACCTTTGTATCCCTTACAGCTTTTGTAATCTCAATAGATTTATTTCTTCTGGCATCTTTCACTACCTGTTCCAGATTTTCAGACTTATTTTTCACATAAAAGTTACCTTCTAACATAGTTTTTGTTTCATATACTTCTACATTTTTAGTTGCTCTTTCAGCCACTATTTTTGCAGCTGATATAATATTTTTATTGTTTGGCAGCAATACTATCTCATCTGCATCTATTTTAGCTATGGCCATCTCCATGTCTGCTACACTTGGGTTCTGTCCCTGTCCGCCAATAAGTACGCAGGTTGCTCCGGATTTGATGAATAATTCACCCATCTCATAGGTGTCAGCTATTACAAAGTAAGCTTTCTTTTCTGTATTTTCATTTTGAATCATCACATGAGCTGAATTTTGATCCACGAGATCTTCCTCTGCCAAATGTAAACTTCTATGCTGTAACTCCATGTTGTCTATCTTAATGTTGTCCAGACCCCCATATTTCATAGCTATTTCCAATACTGCTCCTGGATTATTTGTATGAATATGTGTTTTGGTTTTAGTTGAACTTTGGGCTACCACCATTGAGTCTCCCAGTCCTTTTATCTCTTTTTTCAGGTCTTCTATATTAAATTTACCTGCCTGAACAATAAATTCAGTACAATATTTAAATTCGATATCAACCTCAGCATTGGTAGCTTCCAGTCTTTCTTTTCTATGAGCCTGACTCTTAACTATTCTTTCCAAGTCTTTTAACATCTCAGGGTCAGTTATTGATTTTTCAAACCCCTCAATAAGATAGAAAACACCCATTCCACCGGCATCTACAACTCCCGCTTCCTTTAATTTCAATAATTGATTGGGAGTTTCCTCTACAGCCTGGTGGGCCGCTTCCTTCACATATGAAAGATATGGAATAAAGTTGTCTTTTGGTCCATCATATTCCTTAGCTTTTTCAGATATAACCCTAATTACCGTAAGCATAGTTCCCTCTACAGGATTACTTACAGCTTTATAAGCTAATTTAGCAGCCTGTTCAAAAGATCTTGTAATATCATCTATATCCAGCTCTTCCTTATTTTCAAATCCATTTAAAAAGCCTTGAACAATTTGAGATAAAATTGTCCCAGAGTTTCCTCTGGCTCCTAATAATATTGCCTCTGATAATAACTCACAAAATTCAGGCATTGTAGGTTCATGATTTAATTTTACCAATTCATTCTCTACAGCCTGCATAGTCATAGACATATTTGTTCCTGTATCTCCGTCTGGTACAGGATATACATTTAAGTCATTTAATATGTCAGCATATTTAGACATCCACCTGCTTCCTGCTATAAATAACTTAATTAACCTCGTAACATTCAAGTGCTCTATTTTCATAATTCTACTCCTTCTTTTTACTTTTTACTCTTGTAGTCCTCTATAATCTTGCTCCAGATACCGTTGGCTTTTAATATTCCCTCTATAAATTCCCTTACAGCACCATATCCGCCATTATATCTGCTTTTAAAATGTGAAAATTCCTCTATATCTGATACAGCATCTGCTGTTATTCCCACATAATTTGCTCTCATCATAGCAGGGATATCGTTGATATCGTCCCCCATGTAAGCTACATTTTCATAAGTATAACCATATTTTTCGAGCAATTGATCCAGAGTTGCAATTTTATTCCCTACCCCCTGGTATATATCTGAAATCCCCAGTTCTGAAGCTCTTTGCTCCACAATCTTAGAGGTTCTTCCGGTTATTATAGCTACTTTTATCCCATACTTTATAGCCTGACCTATTGCCATGCCGTCTTTTACATTAAATGACTTTGTCTCTATTCCGTTGTTGTCATATGAGATCTTTCCGTCGGTCATGGTACCGTCTACATCTAGAATTATTATCTTTATTTCCTTTAAATTTGGTTTCATTTTTCACCGCCTTAAAATGTTGGGGGAGTTACTACCCATATTGCTCTTGCCAACCTGTCACTAATATTTCTAAATTTGTGCTTTTGAGTCGATTTAAAATATAAACTGTCTCCCTCTTCCAATTCATAGTTTTTATTTTCTATCTGTACTTCTAATTGTCCCTCTAAGACAAATATAAACTCTTCCCCATTATGGGTATAGTAATCTCTGCCACTCTCTCCTCCAGGCTCGATTTCATACAATATAGGCTCCATATGTTTTTCTATGTTAGAAGTAGTCAATAGAGAGATCATTGTTTTAGAGTCTATACTTTCCACCTTATTTCTTTCATCTTTTCTTACTACATCAGTATCTTTTTTCTCATCCTCTTCCTCTATCAACGAGCTTACCCTTACATCCAATTCATTGGCAATTTTCTTTAAGTTTTCGATAGACGGAGATGCTTTGCTTTGCTCTATTTGAGATAAAAAACTAGCCGATAAGTCCACTTTAGAAGCCAGCAGTCTCAAAGAATACCCCTTATCTTTTCTACATTTTTTTATCTTTTCTCCTAATGCCATCTTACTTCACCCCTTTAAAATTTTAAGTACTTCAAACATTGCTCTCATCATGGTAATTCTTCGTATTTTTTCTCTATTCCCATTAAAGAGATATTTTTTTATGTATTTTTTACTTCCTACAACTACCCCGATATACACAGTTCCTACTGGTTTTTCTTCAGTC
>CAZUGM010000022.1:0-6890 GCA_964619915.1 uncultured Fusobacteriaceae bacterium
TGCCAGGACTGAAGTTAAAGAAGATGGTGCAAAAATATACAGATTGGACGGACCGCTGTTCTTTGGTTCAGCAGTAAGTTTCAAGGAGATATTTACTCCAAAGGAAGATCCCAAGGAAGTGTATATTGATTTTGCCAATTCCCATATAAGTGATCATTCTGCCATTGAGGCGATAAATGCTATCACAGAAAAATATAGTGAGTTAGGGAAAAAAATTCATCTAAAACATCTCAGCCCGGATTGCTTAGTATTATTAAAAAATGAAGAGGAAATAATAGAGGTGAATGTATTGGAAGACCCTCAATATCATGTTGCCGATGACAGTTTAGCATAATAGTTTAGTATAAATAAAAACAGGAGGAAAGTTCATATGAACTTTCCTCCTGTTTACTTATCTGCTTACTTATGTGTCAATTCTTTTATCTTTTCTATAAAAAGGTCTATATCTTCCTTTAGGATATCAAAGGACATAACGAATCTAACCTCTGAAATATTGGGGTCCCAGACGTAAAAATAACAAAATTCCTGTAAGGGCTCTATAATTTTTTCAGGTAAAATTGCAAAAACAGTATTTCCCTTTACCTCGTTGGTTATGGAGATATCAATTTTTAGGAGTTCGCTCTCCAGATATTTTGCCATCTCATTTCCAACTTTGGCATTTTCATACCAGAGGTTATCCTCTAAAAGAGTCAGGTATTGAGCAGAGATATACCTCATTTTTGAATGGAGCTGTAAATTTTGTTTTCTGAGGTATTCAAATTCTTTTACCCTATCCTTTAATTTTTCATTGAAAATGACAGTGGCTTCTCCAAACATAATACCGTTTTTAGTACCTCCAAAGGAAAGGATATCTACTCCGCATCACCTGGTCATCTCTTTTAATGAACACCCCAAAGCCACTGCTGCATTGGAGATCCTGGCACCATCCATATGAAGATACATTCCGTGTTTCTTGGCAAAATCAGAGATTTCTTTTATCTCACCTAAAGTATAGATAGTTCCATTTTCTGTAGCCTGGCTGATTGATATAATAGAAGGGCTGGGTCTATGGAAAGTATCTTTAAACAACAGGTATTTTTTGGATTTTTCTATGTCTAATTTTCCGTCTGTAGCTGGTACAGTCAACATCTGCATTCCTGTCACCTTAGCTGTGGAGCCGGTCTCATCTGTAAATATATGAGCAGTCTCAGGACAGATAATGGCACTGCCTATCTCCTTCATTATATCCAGGGCAAAAACATTTGATGCGGTTCCATTGTATACAAACAGGGTTTCTACCGGCCCAAATATCTCATTGAACTTTTTCTTGGCCTTTGTGGTGTATTCATCTCCTCCATATGGAGATTGATGACCACTATTGGCATCGATCAAGCTTTTGATAATACTAGGATGTACCCCGCTATAGTTGTCACTTGCAAAACTTTTTTTCATATTTTCCCCCCAATAAAAAATTATTTTTTTCTTAATTTATTGTATTCAGCTAGCTTTTCTTTTAATTTTTCTATCTGTGTAGGACTGAAGTTTTCTTTTTTTAAGGCTTCAAAATCAAAGTTCTCCAATTGGTAGATAAACTTTATCCCTATTTCTGTCAGGTAGGAAACAAAACTTCTATATCTGAAAAATACCTTGGATACTTTATGTCCATAGACTAAGTATTCACCTATATCTGAATTAAATTCTCCATTTTTAAATTTGATATATTCGTTTTCAGCATTGTTTATTTTTGTCTTAGAGATCCCATCTGCTATTAGTTTTTGAAAATTTAAATTTTCTAATTCATTGACATATATATACCCTGAATTTTCACAGATTTTCTTAAATTCATCATGTTTTCTGGCCGAATAAAGATCTTTAATTAAAACTCTATATCGAGGTTCTTCCCTGGTGATTTGAGGTTCTTTAGATTGTTTTAGGTCCTTATTTTCTTCCCTTAAACTATCTGCCATCTTTTCAATCTCTATAATTTTTTCAATTATTTCATGATTTTCAGCAATTAATTTAATATTTTCTAATCTAAAATTCTCATTTGAGATTTTTAGATCTGTATTTTCTTTTTTTACCTTATCGAACTCTAAGGTTATTTTTTCAAATTGTCTGTCATGGGGAGATTTAGATATTTTTTCTATTTTTATATCTTTTTCCTGGATGATTTTTACTAATTCATCCTCTTTGGTTTTGATCTGTATTATTTCTTTTTGTAAATTATCGATTACTATATTTAACTCAGCTATCTTCTCTTTTTCTTTGATTCCGAATAAACTCATATGCTCCTCCATATTTTTTTCTTTTATTATAAGTATAGTAGAAAAAAAAAATAAATTCAACTTTAAATTATTCTAGAAATAATTTTTTTAAAATTGTATAATAGGCAGGGAGGTGGGATATGAAGCTAAAACAACTTATGATTATTCTGGTATTATTAACTTTAGGAGGGTGCAGCAGCCTGGATTTTTTTACCAAAGAAACAAAATTTACCAACCTAAAGGAGATAGACGGCCTTTATTATAAAAATGAAAAACTCTATACAGGTGAAGCCAGGTCTTATTATGAAAATAAAAATAAAAAAGCTTTCGGGACTTTTAAAGACGGTAAATTTCATGGAAAATTTTTATTTTATTATGAAAATGGCAGTTTAAGATCCAAGATGAATTTTATTGAAAATAAGTTGGATGGTACAAAATACCAGTATTATTCCAACGGGAATAAAAAAGTAGTAGAGAATTACACCGAGGGAAAATTAGACGGAATGCTGACAGAATACTATGAAAATTCAGCGATTAAATTTGAGGTTCGGTTTAAAGATGATGGTATGATTGGTGATGCTGTTTCTTATGGAAAAGACGGTAGCATTATTGATAGAGTAAGCTATGAAGTGGATGAAGAGTAAAAAAAGTAACATAATGCTGCATCCAGATAAGCTGTATTGAAGTTTTTAGTATTAACTTATAATTTTTCAGATGATAAAAAAGTGATAGATTGAGTATGCATACTCAATCTATCACTTTTTATTTTTAATACTTGTCTATAAAAATTTCAAAGACTACCCTGTCCCATGAAATTTCTCTCTGGGATTCGATGTGAAAATAAATTTTTGTGTCCTTTTCTAAAATCTGAGCGGTAGAATGATCAAAACTGATTAAATCAGCAGTTTCTCCATCTCTGGTCAGAGTTTTTATGGGATTTATTAGAGGTAACTCTGATTTTCCCTTAATAGTTACACTTAGATCTATCGGATCGGAAGAATTTATATTTCTAATCCTAAATCTGGTTCTTTTTATCTTAGAGGGGTTTATCTCCTTTGAAACAACCACTTCAAAGGATTTTGAAGTAACCCCTTCATTGGCGTTATCCAACCGGTAAGTAAGGAGATCCAGACTCTGTTCCCCACAGATATCAAGCTGTATTGCATCTCCAATAGACTTGGCATCCATTCCCTTTCCTAGAAGGTGCATAAGTTTGGTTGTTGCTGCCTCTGGAGTAAGATCCATACCGCTAACTACACCTGCATCCAAAAGTCTTGTACTGGCATCATAGAGTCCCATTTTCACCATTCCTGTAGGGCACTGAGTAATATTTACAACGGTAACACCCGATTTTACAATTTCTTCAATCACAGAAGCAAAAGCATCGCTGGTAGGAGCGTTTCCATTTCCATAAGTTTTTAAGATTAATCCTTTGATATCATTGGTTTTAAAGATTCTTTTTAGTATATCGGGGTTGAATCCCGGGAATATATCAAAGACCAATACATTTGTATCCATTGAATAATCCACAAAGAACTCTTTTTTTGATGGCTTTCTGATTTTTGAACAATCGATCTTTATATCTGACCCTGCTACTCCTAAATTTGAGTAGTTGGGAGTTGAAAAACCATAGTAGTTACTTGCATCTAATTTTCTGGATCTGTTTCCCCTGAGGAGGTGGTCTCTAAAAAATATAGATACTTCTGGAACCAGATTGATGTTATACAGCTCCGATCCCGCTATCTGAATAGCAGTCACTAAGTTTTGAAGAGCGTCACTCCTAGGATTTTCAAGAGGTACTTTAGATCCGGTCAGGATAACAGGTTTACTTAAATTATTTAACATAAATGAGAGAGCTGAAGCTGTAAAAGCCATTGTGTCGGTTCCGTGTAAAACAACAAATCCACAATATTTATCATAACTTTCTTCTATTATTTGGGCTATCTCAATCCAGATATCCGGATTCATATCTGAAGAATCGATAAGTTCCTTTACCTGGATGTATCCGGTATCAAAATTGTTTAAAAGCGGATAGTTTGCCGCGATCTCATTCCAATCTTCTGCAGGTTTCAATGGACTCAATGGATTCCCCTTCTCAATATGAACCATTCCAATGGTTCCACCTGTATTAATTACTAGTACTTTTTTCATCCCACTCCTCCAATTTTTAAAGCTTATATAAATGTTATCATTTCTTTTTTTTGTACATAATATTATACTTTTTTTTTTTGATATATGGAAGGTTTTTTTTAACCCGATCAAAAGAGGCAGTCTTCGACTGCCTCCTCATAATTATCATTTATAAATAGCTGAATCTGTTTTTTAAAATCTACCTGGGAGTAAAATTGATGTGTGGATTATCTGCCTCTATCTTAACCCTTGCTGTACGGTATTCCGGACTCTCTGTGATAGGGTTGTCGTTTATACAGACATGAAAAAAGTTGTTGAGTTTAGAGAATGCTTTTTCGAACCCGGCAGTTGTATCTATCCGATTATTAGAAAGATCGAGGTTCTGCAGGTTATTTGGAAGGTTCACATCTTCCAGACTCGTTATCCGGTTGTTGAGGAGATCGAGATTCTGTAGGTTATGGGGGAAGTTCACTCCCTTCAAACTAGCTATCTGGTTACTGAGAAGATCAAGGTTTTGCAGGTTATGGGGGAAGGTCGTCCCCTCCAGGCTGGTTATCTGGTTGCTGAAAAGATGGAGAGTTACCAGGCTGTCAGGAAATTTTATTCCCTCCAGCTTAGCTATCTGGTTGTTATTGAGACCAAGGGCTGTCAGGCTGTCGAGATCTGTGAAGTCCATACCTTCCAGACTGTCTATCTGGTTACTAAAAAGATGGAGAGTTGTCAGGCTGCCAGGGAACCTCACCCCTTCTATCCTTGCTATTTGGTTGTTGTTGATACCAAGAATTCGCAAACGGTTTAGATCTGTGAAATCCAGCCCCTCCAAGCTGTCTATCTGGTTGTGCTTGAGATTGAGTTCTGCCAGGTTATGGGGGAAGGTCACCTCCTCCAGGGTCACTATCTGGTTGTTATTGAGATCAAGAGTTTGTAGGTTATCAGGGAAGTTTACCCCTTTCAGGCTGGTTATCTGGTTTTGACTGAGGTTGAGCTCTGTGAGGCTATCGGGGAACTTCACCCCCTCTAGATTTGCTATCTGATTCTGACTGAGATTAAGTTCTCTCAGGTTCATGAGGTGATCTATCCAGTTTACCTCTGTAATTTCTTTATTTATGGCTGTGAACTTTGTTATCAGCATCAGTTCATGTGTGAACAGGTTATAAGGATTGGATGATAGGGTGACACCTTTCTCGGCTGCTGCCAGCTTCAATGCCTCCCAAATTAAATCCCTGAGTTTTTCGTCATCTATCATTACGGCCGTCCACTTAATGTCTACTACTTTTGATATCGATGAAGTCATTTTTATCCCTCCTCTTGATACTGTCAGTTATGCATAAGATATTTATTGCTATAATATACAGTGACTTTTTTTTATTCCTTTTCTAAAGTTAGTAATTCGTTCCAAAAAATCCTTTTTAAATAAATGGATTTTTTAGAAATTTAAATAAACGAACAATAAAGATCAATAGATCGGGTCAAAGAATAGGGTGGGAAGAAGCAATAATAGAACTTAAGATTCAAAAAAGTGATACATATATATAAATTACTAAAAATTTATGCCTAATCATAGAAAAATACCTGTCGATGTTGTATAATATAACGAATACAGAGCAATTGTAAAAGGCAGTAAACACAAGGAATATAATCCTAAAAAAAGTTATAGCCCTATCGTGGATAGACTATAATTTTCATAAAGGATTTATGGAGGTAGAAATGAAAATCATAATCAATAGAAATGAATTGATTCACAACCTAAGCGACTTATCTTTAGTAATAAAGGATAATTCCATAAGACCTGTAATATCAGGGGCTAAATTAGAAGTAAAAAACAATGAAATTAGATTTACCGGAACAACACTGGAAACGACTATAAAATCATATTTAAAAGGTGAAATTATAGAGGAAGGAACTGTTGTCTTTAAAATTGGATTGGTTTTGGAATATATCAAATTACTGAACCAGGATGAGATAGAGGTCAGTGCCACTGAAAACAAGTTATTTATCCATAACGCTGAGTTTACAACCCTTGATAGTGATGAATATCCAAAATTAAATATATTGGGGGGGGAGTCACTTTTAGATGTCGAGGCTAACACACTGGTAGAAGCTTTTGACAAGGTATCATTTTCAGCTTCTATGACCCCTGAAAATTTAGCTATAAATACTATTAGGATGAAATTAGAAGACAATAAAATTTATTTGATTACCACAGATTCATACAGACTTACACACTATGTCTTAGAGAATGAAACTAAGCTGAATAGGGAGATCTCTATACCTTTAGAAGGGGCTACTATCTTGAGCAAACTATTCAGGGGAAGCCAGGAAGTTTTAAACTTCTTTATCGACGGCAGCCAGTTGAGAGTAAAGTCTGAAAAATTAATTTTTTCTATCAGACTGGTAGACCTGGCATTCCCTGATTATAATGCTATTTTAGGCAGTATGAACTCCACTAAGACCATTGAGATGAATCTAAAAGAATTTAAATCGGCCCTAAAAAAAGTTCTTACCATTGCCAAAAGA
>CAZUGM010000022.1:6900-15723 GCA_964619915.1 uncultured Fusobacteriaceae bacterium
TCGAAATCAGCCTGTTCGTGGGTGAGGATGACGTGCATACTTTGATTTTAACGGGAATAAACTGAAGATATCGGTATCTTCCGGAAGTGCTAAAACTACGCAAAAGCTGGATACGATCAAGGAAGGCGATAACTTCAAAGCTTCCTTAAATGTAAAGTTTATAGAGGACTTTTTAAACAATATAGAAAAAAATATAATTATCAGAGCTACCAATGCCAGTTCGATGTTTATCTTAAAAGAGATGGACAACGACAACTATACTTATATTTTAATGCCGTTAGCCCTTAGAGATTAGGAGGAGATATGGATTTTTATAAAAGAATGTTAATTAAAATACTGAAAAATTCCATGGCAGGCTGTGAATCCAATGTTTTGAAGATTTTAGAATCAGGATATGATCTGAATACCAAGGACAAGGAGGAGCTGGAGGAGTTAATCGACAACTTATAGTAACACATTAATTTAAATATACGGGGGGAGACAAGTATGAACGTTTTATCTGGTTTAAAGCCTGAAAAGGTATTCAATTTTTTCGAGGAGATCAGTGCTATTCCTAGAGGATCTAAGCATGAGGAACAAATAAGTGCATATCTAGCAAATTTTGGAAAATCCAGAGGATTGGAGACTATCCAGGATGAGGCTCTTAATGTAATTATTAAAAAAGATGCTACTCCGGGATATGAGGAGATACCGGCTATAATTATCCAGGGACACATGGATATGGTTTGGGAGAAAAATCTGGATACTGAATTTGACTTTGAAAATGAAGGTTTAAACCTTTTAATCGATGGAGATTTTATAAAAGCTAAGGGAACTACCCTAGGTGCCGACAACGGTATAGCTGTTGCCTTTGCATTGGCTGTGTTGGATTCAAATGATATTCCCCATCCAAAATTAGAAGTATTGGTTACTTCTGATGAGGAGACAGGGATGTCTGGAGCTATTGCTTTAGACGGAAGTTTGTTAAGTGGTAAATACCTATTCAACATAGATACAGAGGAAGAGGGAGAGATCTATGTCAGCTGTTCAGGTGGTAACAGAACGACCCTTACAATACCTGTGACATATACCGAGGCTGCATTGGATTCATTCTTCAACATAAGTGTCAGAGGATTGTTTGGTGGACATTCGGGGATGGAGATCCAGTTACAGAGAGGGAACTCAAACAAGATCATAGCCAGAATATTAAAGGCTGTATCAGATAAATTGACTATCAACTTAGTAGAGGTAAATGGAGGATCAAAAACTAATGCTATTCCTCGTGAGGGAGATGCATTGATCTCAGTAGCAAAAAAAGATGTAGAAACTTTAAATGAAATTTTGGCTGCTGTAACTAAAGATATAGTGGAGGAGTTAAGAGTTTCAGATGAAGGTGTTGAGATTGCTATGACAGAGGTAAAGGAAACGGAAACTTCTAAGGTGATGGATCTGGATACAACTAAGAGAGTTATTAACACTTTATTTTTATATCCCAACGGTGTTCAAAGAATGAGCCTGGATATAGAGGGACTGGTGGAGACTTCACTTAACTTAGGTGTTGTTACCACAGAAGATGCAGGTGTTGTACTCCAGTCAGCTATTAGAAGCTCTGTAGATGCTGCCAAAGCTTTATTAACTAAGGAAGTTGAGACCCTTGCAATGGTTACAGGAGCTAAATTTGAACAGGGGGCAACTTATCCTGCTTGGAAATTTAATCCTAATTCAAAATTACAGGATATGGCACTGGAGGTTCATGAAAAATCAACCGGTAAAAAAGCCGGGATTAAAGCTATCCATGCAGGGTTAGAGTGTGGATTGTTAGGTGAAAAATTACCTGACTGTGATATGATCTCATTCGGTCCGAATATGTTTGACGTTCATACTCCAGAAGAGAAATTATCTATATCTTCAGTTGAGAATGTTTGGAAATATTTCTTGGACCTCTTGAAATCGTCTAAAGATTATCTATAAAAAGTAGAGTATATAAAAAATAAAATGGGTTTGTCTGTCTGACAAACCCATTTTATTTAGTTTTCTATAGGAATGAATGATCCTTTGATATCATCATAGTATTCTATCTCACCTGTTTCTATTTTGTAATACCATACATGAAGGTGTAGTGATCCCTCATCAACCCTTCTTTTTACTGCCGGGTATGTCAATAAATTCTCCAGCTGAAACATAGCAGAGAGTTTTTCTGTATTAATAAGTTTTTCTTCCTCTGATCCACCTACTAATTGTGCTACTTTTTTGGCTTCATTACCTAATTCCAGCCATTTATTTGTATGAACCAAATCCACATCTGTATCTAAATTCTTATAGAGAGATTTGATGGCTCCGCAATGGGAATGTCCGCAGACTATTATGTCGTCTACTTTTAAGACCGATACTGCATATTCTATTGCTGAAGCTGTCGAATGATAATCTTCATCAGGTTTATAAGGAGCTACGAAGTTCCCTACATTTTGAATGGTAAACAGTTCACCGGGTTTAGATCCTGTAATCAACCCTGGAATTACTCTGGAATCGCTGCACCCTATAAATAATGTTCCTGGATGCTGCCCATCTTTTACTAATTTTAAATATAAGTCTTTATTTTTTTTGAATTTTATCTCTTTAAATTTTTGATGTCCCTTTAATAATTTTTCCATAATGACCTCCTCTATGATCTAACTAATCTATATTATAGCACATTTTCCAAAAAAAATTAGATAATTGAGAGAGATGAGAAAAAATCTAAATAAATAGGCCTATAAAACTTTATAGGCCGTATTTATTACAATGGTAGTATTGCTTTACCATATTTTTCATTTAAAATTATTGCAGCTGCTTCATACATAGCAGATAAACCTGCTACGATTCCTATGTATCCGGCAATTTTTCCGAGTAATGCGCTCTCAAAGAAAAAGTGCAGCCCTAATAGTATAAATAACAGAGTTACCGATCCAAAAACTATCTTACCTATAGTTGGACCATTTAAAGTTCCTATAAAGAAGATCAGAGTGACGATTCCCCATACAAACATATAAGAGCCCAAAGCGATATGACCAGCTGCCATATATCCGCTCTTATTCAATACCCAGACTCCCACCAATGTCCACCAGAAAGCCCCGTAAGAAGTGAAAGCTGTGGCTCCGAATGTGTTACCTTTTTTATTTTCCTGGATACCTGCAACTATCTGTACAAATCCCCCGTAAAAAAGTCCCATCATCATGATCATATCATTCAGTCCGAATAAACCTGCGTTGTGTAAATTTAATAACAAAGTTGTAGCTCCAAAACCCAGAAGCCCTAAAGGTGCTGGATTGGCCGTAGTGTCCTTAACTATTCTTTCCATTTTGATTCTTCCCCCTAATATTGTGATTTTACAGAAAATTGTACCATTTATTTAGGAGTAAAACAACTTTAATTTCGTTTATTAAATCTTTATGAAACTTTAAGAAATGAAAGATTAGATGGAGAAAAAAGCAAATATTGCTTTCAAATAACCATAAAAAAAAGAGGCTGTCCCTAAGCGGGATAAGCCTCTTTCAATTATAGTGGTAATATTTGCTTACCGTATTTTTCGTTTAAAATTAATCCTGCTGCTTCATAGATTGCTGAAGAACCACAGATAATTCCTACATATCCAGCTAATCTACCGAATAATGCGCTTTCAAGTACAAAGTGGAATCCTAATAATATAAATAAAATAGTTAATGTACCGAAAACTATTTTTCCTATAGTAGCTCCATTTAATGTACCGATGAAGAAGATAAACGTAACAAGACCCCATACAAACATGTAAGATCCAAGGGCTAAACTGTTAGCAGCTAAGTATTCAGCTTTGTTTAATACCCAAATTCCAACTAATGTCCACCAGAAAGCACCATAAGAAGTGAATGCTGTAGCTCCAAATGTGTTACCTTTTTTATTTTCCTGGATACCTGCAATTATTTGTGCAAATCCTCCGTAAAAAAGTCCCATCATTAAGATCATGTCATTTAGTCCAAATAAACCTGCGTTGTGTAAATTTAATAGTAAAGTTGTTGTTCCAAATCCTAAAAGCCCTAAAGGCGCTGGATTGGCAGTCGTATCTTTAATTGATCTTTCCATTGTAATTTTTCCTCCTAAATATAATTATTTTACAGAGTATAGTATCATTTTTTTTTAAGATATGAAAGTTTTTTTAGTATTTATATTTATTTTTTTATTACTGTGGTTAAAAAACATAAAAAAAGAGTTGTTGTCGAAAAAAAAGTTTTATTTTCGTAATAAATGTAGTATACTAATTACAGGTAAAACGTTTTACCTAAAGGTGGTGAAAATGGGAAAGTTGACAATTAAAGATATTGCTAAAAAATCAGGGTTCTCTGTATCTACTGTTTCTAATGTTATAAATGGAAAGGGAAAATGCAGTATAGAAACCCAGAAAAAGATATTTAACCTGATGGAAGAGGTGGGGTATAAACCTAATCAGGCAGCAAGGACCTTAGTCAGTAAAAAATCTAACCTGATAGGAATCTTGTTTCCTGTTGAAAATGATATCTTTCGAAAAAATAATTCCTATCAAAAAATATTAAATTCTATAACCTTTGAACTTTCAAAAAAATCATATGATCTGGTAATAGGGAATAATATCAAAGAGCTGGATATCTTAGAATGGTCGTTAAAAAGAGACCTGGAGGGTATCATCATCATTGGAGATATCGATACTTCCAAAGAAAAAGAATTGAAAAAATTAAAGATCCCCATAGTTTTTATAGACAACTATAAGAATAATCTCTATGGCGTTAATTATATTAATAGTGATGATACTATTGGAGGGTTTAATGCCACTGAAATCTTGGCCAAAAATAGCTGTAAAAATATAGCCTTTGCTGGAAGTGAAGATATAGAGGTTCATAGCAGGAGATATCTGGGGTACCAGAGTGCTCTTATGGAATACTCCCTGGGAGAGGAAAGACTGTATCTGGATCAACAGACCTATAAAGGCGGCCTGATATTGGGAGAAGCTATATCTGAAACCGATATAGATGGTTTGTGTGTAGCTTCTGACATAATGGCATTTGGAATAATATCATCTCTTTTGAAAAACGGTAAAAAAATACCTGAAGATATAAAAATTATAGGATTTGATAACATAGATTCATGTGAATATATTACTCCTACTCTGAGTTCCATAGATCTGAATTTTTCTACAAAGGGAGCAGTAGCAGTACAGATGATCTTTGACGAGATCGATGGTAAAACTTTTTTGAGGAATCAATCGATAGATTTAAATATAGTGTTGAGGGAAAGTACAGAAAATAAAAATTACTAATTATTAAATAATATATACAGGGGGATAAAAATGGCAGTAGTAAAATTAAAAAAAGTGGAAAAAACATATCCAAATGGATTTAAAGCAGTTCATGGAATAGATTTAGATATTAAAGATGGAGAATTTATGGTATTTGTCGGTCCGTCTGGTTGTGCAAAATCTACAACTCTCAGAATGATTGCCGGTTTAGAAGATATTACAGGTGGAGAGGTAATCATAGGGGATAAAGTCGTAAATGAACTGCCTCCTAAGGATAGAGGGATTGCCATGGTATTCCAGAACTATGCACTTTACCCGCATATGACTTGTTATGAAAATATGGCATTTGGTCTGAAATTACAAAAATTACCCAAAGCTGAGATAGATGAGAGAGTAAGGGATGCAGCTGCAAAATTAGAGATAACAGACCTGTTGGACAGAAAACCCAAAGAGATGTCTGGGGGACAGAGACAGAGGGTAGCAGTAGGAAGAGCTATTGTCAGAAAACCTGAAGTTTTCCTATTTGATGAGCCGTTATCAAATTTGGATGCAAAATTAAGGGTATCTATGAGAGTTAGAATCACTCAATTACACCAGGAATTAAAAGAGGCCGGTCAGCCTGCTACCATGGTCTATGTTACCCATGACCAGGTAGAAGCTATGACAATGGGAGATAGAATCTGTGTATTAGAATATGGTGTAATCAAACAGGTGGATACACCTATCAACCTATACAGCAGACCAAAGAATAAATTCGTTGCAGGATTTATCGGATCACCTTCTATGAATATCATTCCGTCTGAATTAATTATGGATGGTGGCAAGGTCGCCGTGAAAGTAGGGGAAACGATCTTACACCTCCCTGAGGAAAAAGCAGAAAAAGTAAAAGATTCTGTAGGAAAGAAAGTGTGGTTTGGAATCAGACCGGAGCATATTGGATCTCATGAAACTCACCCGGAGAAGGACGAATATATAACTGGGAAGATCTCTATTGTAGAGCAGATGGGAAATGAGGAATTTGTTTACTTTACGATAGATGGAATCCAATATTCTGCTAGATTAACTTCTGAAAATGTGAAAGAAACAGGAAATGGAAAAAATTATAACTTCTGGTTTGATATGGAGAAGTGTCATATCTTTGACTATGAAACAGATGAAAATATATCTTTAGTATAATTAAAGAAGAGGCTTGACCCATTAGGTCAAGCCTCTCTTTATATGCCTGTCTGGAGGCAATGCGTTGCCTCTTTATTAATTTTCTTTCTCTAATTTTAGAAGATATTCCTTCCTCCAAATACCAGATGCAAATCCTGTAAGTTTACCCGACTTACCTATTACTCTGTGTCAGGGAACTATGATTGAGATTGGATTCTTTCCATTGGCACCTCCTACAGCCCTCACAGCTTTAGGGTTGTTGATGGATTGAGCCTCTTCCGAATAGGAGATGGTTTTTCCATAGGGGATCTTATACATGGCTTTCCAGCATGCTCTTTGAAATTCTGTACCACCTTTAAAATCAATAGTTATGGTAAATTTAGTTCTCTTTTTTTGAAAATATTCCTGTAGTTCTTTTTTACACTTTATTACTTCAGGACTGGGAATCTCCTCTTTATTTTTTTTATCTAAAAAATGAATACCGCTTATCCCGTCGGTTTCTTCGGTGATTTCAATGATACCGAGAAAATCATGCTCTAAATATACTCTTCCTTTCAAGCCAACACCTCCAACTTCTGTTAGATAAAGTATACCATAATTATCAAATATTTAATTTTAAATAAAAAAGGGTGATTACCCACCCTTTTAAATTATTTCATTGTAGAAAGTAGCGTTACAGTCTGGACATCTCGGTAACTCCTCGCTATCGCTCTCTATGATGATCTCTAGATGACACATAGTACAAATATAAGTTCCTTCACCTGGCTTTTCACCTGTTGCGTACATAGGATCTCACCCCCCTAAAAAATCTTAAAGACTTAGAGTCTTAAATTGTATCACTATATAGGAGTATACATTAAAAAGCTTATAAAATCACTAAAAAACTTATAAAAAACTAAAATTATTTTAAATCTACGGTCTATGAAGAATTTATGCTGTCTAATGCTTATTTAAAGTTATCGTAGACTACTCTTGGTTTAATTCTCTAGCCTACAAAGTCATCAAACTGGGCACCGATTAGGTTAGCCCCAGCTAAATTCACGCCAGTTAAGTTTGCACCGGTTAGATTAGCATCATTTAGATTAACATTTCTTAAATCAGCATTCATTAAATTTGCGCCCCTTAAATCAGCATTCATTAGATTTGAATTGCTCAAGTCAGAATTACTTAAATTAGCAAGAACTAAATTAGCCCCAGTTAAATTAGCCCCAGTTAGATTGCTACCAGTTAAATCGGCATCAGTTAAATCAGCTCTATATAAATTAGCCCCACGTAAAATATTAGTGATTAATTTAGTCCCGATTAACTGTGCGTTACGTAGATTAGTATAACTTAAATCAGTATTGTTAAAATCAACACCGCATAAGTTTGCATAGCTCAAATCAGCGTAAATAAAATGAGTATCAGCTAAATCGATATCACGCAGATCGGCACAAGTTAAATTAACATTAGTTAAGTTTGCATTAGTTAAGTTTGCATTACGTAAATCTGCATAACTTAAATCAAGATTCCTTAAATTAACATAACTTAAATCCGCATTACGTAAATTTGCTTTCCTAAAATCACCGCTTAAATCAACAGATTCTAACATAAAAACCTCCTTTTAAAAATTTTTTGAATATTGAAAATCTATAAATTGCCGCCTCTTTATTTTTTATCCCAAAATTAAGAAATAGTATACCATATTTTATTGTAACGTTGAAAGTCTAAATTACAAAATATCCCTTCATTTTTCATTCTCCTTATATTTTTTTATGTTATTTTAAAATTTTAAGGAATTTTTTTGCTATTTAAAGGTAGATCCACCGATATTTTCATAAATTTTGAATTGTTTTTTAGCTCTATAGTAGCCGCTTCTAAGGTCATAATATCGCCTTTTTGACTTTTATCTATTAATTTAAGGGAAAGTTCCACCCCAATATTTCAAATTCACTCAGAAGACTGCCAGACTTTTATTTATTACTTACGAAATCTGAAAAATAAATTTGATTTCTTGTAATTTATAGGGAATAATTCAATTAATTAAACTCTCCCCCGAGTTTAATTTTTAGATATTTATTTTCTTTGTAAAAGCCTTAATTTCCTAGAGTTAAGGCTTTTATCATGAATTAATCACTGTTCTAGGTCTATAGTTAGTCTTATTTTTTAAATTTTTATTTTTTTTTTGAAAGTAGTTAGTTTAGTTGTTTCTTCGACAGTGATATTTTTAGGTGTTGTTAATATATATATCACGCAATATAGTCTCTAAAAGATGTATTAAAAAAAATTTTTTTAACTCTTTTGAAAAAAAAAGTTCGTTTAATTTGACTTTTTGTATTTTTTAGAGTAATAATATTAATGTATTAATATTTCTTCAGATATTAATACCACATCTTTAAATAAGAAGCTCACGTTGACTTTACGGGAGC
>CAZUGM010000022.1:15733-16569 GCA_964619915.1 uncultured Fusobacteriaceae bacterium
GATTTATGATATTGTTAATGTCAATGGAGTTGATAAAGATGTAATTGAGGATGAAGTTATTGAAATCAAAAAAGCTTTAAATAGATTAGGCAAAGATTTGCATATTGAAGATGATACCTTGTTTGGAAACTTTAAAGATGAATATTGGAATATCCCTTGTATTTTTCATAGAGATCTATATAAATAACGTAATTTTCATTTTTATGAACTTTATGGTATGATTTTTAAAGATAAAAAAAGGAGGTAAGTTCTATGATATTTTATATTGATTTTTATATTAATTCCAAAACCAACGAAATCCATCAATTTGGATGTAGCCATATATCGGATGAAAATAAAATCTATTTAGGGATCTATAGAAATACAGAAGTAGCATTAACTCACGCTAAATCCAAGGGATTTACAAATGCTTATATTTGTAATTCTTGTAATGTGTACTAATCACTTATTTCAGGAGATTCATCTAATGCAATATCTTAAAAAATATTCAAAAGTGTTGATTTATTTTATTTTTAACAATTTATGCTATTTAATTTGACTTTAGCATTTTCTTAAGCTAAACTTTAATTATAGTGAGTGCATCAATATATATATATTATTTTCCCAATTGTGATGTATATATAGCTCATCACAGTAAATTTATTTTCGAACAGTAAATTTACTTATTTTTTCCTCTGAGTCCCTTACCATATGTGGTAAGGGACTCTATTTATTTTAATAAAAGAAATAGTTATCTTAGAACGAGAGGATAATGTAAATTATAAATATGAAATTAGATTGCAGCAATAAAAAAAGGAGTACTTCGGTACTCCTTTTTTTGTATATAAAGTCTTTAT
>CAZUGM010000023.1:0-16548 GCA_964619915.1 uncultured Fusobacteriaceae bacterium
CTTTTCGCAGCATGAATCCCGGTTTGACCGGATGGTCCATCTTCATTCTCAGGATTTGCTGAGGATGGGGGGCAGATTCAATGGAATTTCCTTCTTATTTTCTATGATTACAGAGCTATTCTTAAGTATAGAGGAAATCAAAACAGAGGCCGAGAAGAAAGAGAAGATGTCTATGACCAAAGGTTTCAGATATATGATGCTGGATAAAAAATTAAAAAAACATGTTATTTTACTAATTATTTTAAACTTTTCATTTTCAATGGCAATAGTGGTTCCCATTCCATATCTCATTACAAATTATTTTCAATATGGAAGTAAGGTCTTAGGCGTGATACAGTCTATGTTTTCTGTGGGATTAATAGTTGGAGCTGTGATAATGGGGAAATATAACTTTAAATTGACACCTAAATTAATAAAAATATTATTTATTGGATTTATAGGAGTAAATGTTCTATTCTTAATTCCAATAACTGTAGGTTTAGAGCAGATGATAACCACAATAATTTATTCCATAGGAATGTTCCTGGCAGGAGGAGTAGCGGCCTCAGTAGATATTCCACTATTTACTTATTTTCAACAGGAGCTGCCGGATAATATAAGAGGACAGATAATTGGGCTGTTCATAGGGATGGTAAAAACAATAATGCCCATAGCACTATTATTATCCGGGAAGATCATCGATATGAGTACACCGGGTTACAGCATAGTCTTAGGGGTAATGCCCATAGCAGTATCACTGGTATTTTTAGTGTTAACTCCTCAAAAAGAGATGGAAGTACAGGAGGGAAATACAGGGGATATTTTTAAATAAATTTAAAAGGAGTATACACTATGATCAGGGCAGCAAGAGAGGCAATAAACCAGAATTTAAAGAAAAAGAAATTTATTTTTTCACAGGAGAGGGTGAATAAAAAATATGTAATGTTGGTTGGGATTTCAGGCATATTAGGAGTCCTGTTAAACTCATTTTTAACACTATATCTCATAGAAAAGGGATTGAGTTTCTCTCAGATAGGAGTTCTATTTTCAGTATATTTAGGAACAACAGCTATATTGGATTATCCCACAGGAGGGCTGGCAGATAAATACGGAAGAAGAAATATATATGTTGTCGGGAAACTTTTTACCAGTTTTTCATATTTTATCTTGTTTTTTGGTATATCTTTTCCGGCACTTATTGTTTCCTATGTCTTAAAGGGAATTGGCAGTTCCCAGCTCAGTGGTTCGCTGATAACCTGGCTTGGAGACACAGAAAATAAAGAGATGTATAAAAACACACTTTTAAGATCAAAATTAATTTCCAGTGTTATTAAGTTAATTGTTCCAATTATATTTATTTATCTAAAACTTAAAAATATAGGCTATTTAATATTGTTGACAGCCATAGTGGATATAATTATCTCCATCTTCGTAATCATATTTTTTAAAGAAAATTATGGAAGCTCGGATAAGTTAAGGAAAACATATGTAAATGTAATTAGGCTGACTTTAAAAGAGAGAAAGCTCAGATATATCATTTGGATCAATATTGCCATATATACATTTTTTACAATTTTTATATTTACCTGGCAGCCCATTGCAAAAAATATCTTAGGAGATATAAAGTATATTCCGGTACTTTTTGGAATATATTCTATCTTTTTGAGTTTTGGCTCCTATTTTATTAAATTATTCCATGAAGATACTGAAAAAATTAGCTTTTTTATATTTTTTAATATGGTTTTATCCTTTATTTTTTTCAGGATATCTAATGCTATGGAGGATCTAGTCTCCCTTATATTGGCATTGATTTTTTTTGGTAAGAGAAGCGGGCTAGGGTATATCTTGACTTCCATATATATCAATAATTATGCACCTTCAAAATATAAAGCTTCAATTTTTTCTTTAGTGAGCAGTATAGCGACTATAGCAACTTTTTTTATTCAGATTATTTTAGGGTATATTATTGAAAAAAATGGATTTAACAGCTCATTTTTAATAGGTATTGTTATATCACTTTTATTGCTTGGGAACATTCTTCGAAGAAAATTTAACAGGGATTAAAAAGGAGGAAGCATATGAACAGGGCAAAATTCAAGTTTTGGTGTACAATTTTCAGGGAAGATAGTGATCTCCAAAGAAAATTCAGAGTTTAAATGGGTTGATTATGATGAAGCAATGAATATTTTGAAGTGGGACAGCAATAAAAATGCCCTGTGAGAGATAAATCATGTAATAACCAAAGATTTAGAAAAATAATTTTTATTTTTTAACTGGAGATTCCTGACTTTAACAGTATTAAAGTCAGGAGTTTTTTTGATTTATATAAAAAACTAAAAAATAATAGAGGAGAAGTGGTACTTTATAAGTAAATTCAGGAGGAGTATCGTTATGTATTATAGAGAGAGAACTATGTTTATGGGAGAATAAGAATTAAATATTTAGATAAAAGGAGTTGAGAAGATGAATTTTAAAGCTGTAAGAATTTTCGAAGAAGAGGGGCAGTTTATTCCAAAAATTGTAGAGAGAAAGATAGAAGATCTTCCAGAAGGAGATGTGGTTATTAAGGTTTTATATTCGTCTTTAAATTATAAGGATGCACTTTCATGTACAGGAAATAGAGGGGTAACGAGAAATTTCCCCCATACTCCGGGAATAGATGCTGCAGGAGTAGTATATTCATCTGAAAATTCTGATTTTAAAACCGGGGAGGAAGTTTTTATCACCGGGTATGACCTGGGTATGAATACAGATGGGGGATTTGGTGAATATATCAGGGTTCCTTCCAGCTGGATAATAAAAAAACCTGAAAATTTAAGTCTGAAAGAGGCAATGATCTACGGGACAGCCGGGTTTACCTCAGCATTGTCTGTATATGAGTTAATTTCAATAGTAGACCCTGAAGACGGTTCTATACTTGTAACAGGAGCTTCTGGAGGAGTCGGGAGTCATGCAGTTAAAATTTTGGTTAAGTTAGGGTATGATGTAGTGGGTGTTGTTGAAAATGAAGAAAAAAGAAATTTTTTATTGAGTTTGGGAGCCAATGATACTCTTACCAGAGATGAATTTAAAGATACCTCCAACAAGGCAATGCTGAAACAGACCTGGGCAGGAGTCATCGATACAGTGGGAGGAGATCTTCTGTCGACTGCTATCAGATCTTTAAAATATGGTGGTATTGCAACTACCTGCGGGAATGTAGCCGGAGGAAATATCGATAATATGAATGTTTACCCTTTTATATTAAGAGGAGTACGTCTTGTTGGAATTGATTCTGTACAATGTCCTAAAGGGAAAAGAGAGGAAGTATGGAATATGCTGGCTGCTTCCTGGAAGGGGAACCAGTTAGAAGATGGGATTGAAGAAGTTCATTTGGATGAAATATTAGAAAAAGTGCAGGATATGCTGAATTCAAGACTGATAGGAAGGGTAATTTTAAAACATTCAAAATAAATAAAATAAAAGACCTCCTAGCCGGGAGGTCTTTCTTTTATATAAAAGAAAAAATAAATTTTTATTTTGCCAGTGATATGAAAGAAGCTTAAAAATCATTTGATTAAGACTCAAGAATATATCTATTTCTACCGCTTTTTTTAGCTCTGTAGAGAGCTTTATCAGCTTCCTTCAAAAATGAATAAGAATTTTGATCTTTAGCAATTTTAGAGCTTTTTATACCCACGCTCACTGTTATTTTTTCAAAATGAGAATCTTCATGTTTGAGGTTGCACATTTCTAATTTTTCCTGAAATTCGTTTATCAGACATATGGTTTCTTCCAGGGGGGTCTGATATAAAATTATTAAAAATTCTTCTCCTCCGTACCTGCCGATAATGTCTCCTTCCCTTTTAAAAACTTTTTTCAGAAGCTTCCCTGTTATTTTTAAAATCCGGTCGCCTTCAAGGTGGCCGTACCTGTCATTATATTTTTTAAAGAAATCTATATCCATCATAATGAGAGTTAAGGTACTTTCGGATCTTTTAGCACTCTTAAATAATAGTTCATATTCTTCATTTAGAAACCTTCGCGTTGCCAGCCCTGTCATATAATCTGTATATGCTAGTTTTTCTAAGGCAATTTTTTTGTTTTCTATATCATTTTTTTGACTCTCTATTTGAATCATCAGATTGTTAAATGCACCGACCACTTCATCCATCTCATTTCCTACCTCAGGGTATACAAGGAGATTATATTTTTGATTTTCCTTTATAGAGGTAATATGTTTATAAAGCAACAAAATAGGAGTGATCAATTTTTTATTCATTCTATTTCTTACAAAGAAAATAAAAAGGAATGAAAGGATAATTGGGGTCAATCCTATCCAAAAATTCAATAAAGCTCCTTTAGAAATCCGGTCATCGACTGTCACCTTTATGATGTAGGCAATTTTATGAACGCTTTTCATATAGGGGACATAATATCTCCTCCTGCCGCCATCTATCTGGTGAGAATAAAAATTTAATTCTTTTTTTGAATCAAGAATATTTTGTATAAGTTCGTCATCATTTTCATTGGGAATATAAATTTCCAACAATAAATTACTTCTTCTTTGCAAATTAAATATATAGTCATCATCTATTTTCTTGATAAATAAAAGGTGGCCAACTGATTTACCCGTACCATCGCTGTGTAAAATAACATGGGAAAAAAACATATAGGCTTTTCCAGCTATATCCATATATCCTGATACTGTTTTAAGCCGGTTTTTACCATTGGGCTGGCTGCTGAAAAAATATTTTTTACCCTTTAATGAGATGATGTTTTTTATGTTTGTTTCAGAGGCGAAATAATCAAAAACCTCGTTTTGCTTTTCATCGTAGAGAGCAATGTAGTCCAGTCCAAAATTTTTCAATGAATTTTCTGTAAAAAGTTCATTGAAAAATTTTCGTATTTCTTCCTCCTTCATAGACCCATCCATACTTTGGTATAGTCCGTTCCACTGGGCATAATCCTTTAGGATGGAAGAAAGGTAATCAAATTGCTGTGAAGTAATTGAAAATAATTTATTTATGTCCTGTATATGTTTTTCCCTGGTAGCTCTTTTTAGAGCGGGAATAACAACTAAAATATAAGAACTTATATAGGTGACGGTCATTATACATACAAGAGCAAAAAAATATTTTTTCATAGAATTTTCTAGACTTTTTTTCAATGAAATCCTCCATATTTTTTTTATTGATAGCTTTAACCTCTAAATATAAAATTTTATCGTAACAAATACCTGTAAATTTTCCTTTATTTTATATTTAATGTGCAGGTCTTATCATTAGTATACTACTTATTTTTTCAAAAATGAATAAAAAAATAGATTCCGGGGATATAATGGTTGGAATTCAAAGTGGGAGAAATAACAAAAAGATTAACATAAGATAGAAAAAAATAAAAAAAAAGATGCTAAAAATTTAACATCTTTTCAAGGTTTATTTTATGAATTTTTTATCTTTTTCAAACTGATCTATCAGTTCAGCTGTGGCCACTACAATAGTACCATCATTTTTTTTCTTGGCTGTATACATTGCGATATCTGCCATATGGAGGAAGTCTTCCTCGTCTTTTATTTTAGTATCCAGTTCACAGATACCTATACTTACACCTATTTCAAATGCAGCATTCACTGTATTTATAGGTTTTTTCAACTCCTCTATAGCCTTTTTTGCAAGTTTTATTCCCATTTCTAAAGAGATATCTTTGAAGAAGATAAAGAACTCATCTCCTGCCAGCCTGTATACCATTCCCATTTTAAAAATTTTTTGCAGTCTGTTTACCACCTCTTTGAGGACTATATCTCCTGCGTGATGGCCGTAATTATCATTTATCATCTTAAATTTATTCAGGTCTATATACATCCCCAACCCACTGTTCTTTAAGGGAATGATTTTATCCATGTCTTTTTCAAAGCTGATTCTATTCAGTGCTCCAGTTAAATGGTCATAGTAGGCTAATTTATGCAGTTTTCGGTTCCACATATGTTTAGCACTGACAATTATAATAGCTATAACAGTAATCATAAGAGTTATCAGCAATAAAATGAGCTTATTTCTGTTGTTGTATTCTATCTCCTTTGCAGCTTTAATGGTAGCCATCTCCTGGAGAAAATTTATCTTTATGTCTTTATAGTCGATAAAGCTGTTGGTGGCTTTGTTTATGATACTTAACAGGATCTGATTGTTCTTTTGCACAGCGAAAGAGATGGGGAGCTTTTCTAGGATCTTTAATTTTTTCAGGGAAAGATCAAATCTGGTCTGCTGGTAATACATAAACAGGTCATTATCTATAATGCAGCTGTCGATATCCCCTTCTTTTAATGCTTCAATCATATCTTCATATCTTTCATATCTCGTTATCCTGTTCAGCTCAGAAAAATAGTTAAGAGCAGTGTTTTCAGAGATATTGTCCCTGATAACCCCGATATTTGTGGATAATATACTCTTCTGACTGGATGCTTTTTTTCCATTGGATACAAGGAGGAGATTGCTGTAGTCCGGCGGCAGGGAAAATTCATGCATAAGACCTCTTTCAGGGGTGAAATACATGATGGTCATATCTCCCTGGCCTTTTTTAAATCTCTCATATATTGAGTTCCAAGGTTCATCCGGTGACTTATTTATAATTTTAATTGGTTTGCCCAGCAGTACACTGAGCTCGTCTAGTCCCCTTGAAAATATACCGTCATAGCTTTTCTTTTCTTTATCGTAATAAAACACAGGGTAAAATTCACTGTCTACCAGGATCTCTATCTTTTCTTTTTTTTTCAGATAGTTTTTTTCAGCAGGGCTCAAAATTTTGTAAAAATCATTTTTTTCTCTCTTTATTTTTTCATTTTCAAAGATCTCAATGAGTATATCTTTATGGTTATACTTCAATGCCTTACCTATAATTTTTTTGAGCATGGTCTTGTTTTTGGCTATACCGATACCTATGGGGTTGATATCTCCTAATTTCACTGGGTTTAAATATTGAAAACCCAGATCTCCTGCGTGACTTATCACATAATCATACCTCAAGGAGTTGTTATATGCGGTAATCTTCCTATTAGTGGAAGCCGTGTAGACATTGTCGTTATATATGGGAATTGACAGGTTAAACTCATCTTTTTTTTCTTTAGAGAGGGCGAAGTTAAGGAGGAGATCAATCTCTTCATTTTCAAGTTTTTTATAGACCTCTCTCCAGCTACCTTTTACAAGTTCTACATCCATATGGAAAAAATCTTCCAGTCTCGACCTGTATTTATATGCGATACTGTCCTTGGAATTTTCAGTATCGACATAGATACTGCCCAGGCTGACTCCTATTTTTATCCCCTCCTCCTGTAGTTTTTCTATGTAGTTTATCTCCTCCTTGGAGTAGATATTGGATCTCCTATAGTCATCGGCATAGACAGGAGCTCCAATTAAAAGCAGGATCATATGTAACAAAAATATGGTTGTCTTTTTCAATTTTATCTCCTTTTATCATAATTATACTTATATTAGCAAAGTACAATATTTTAACATATTTATTCTTCTTTTATATATATTAAATTGGCGGACCAGGTGTTGAGTTTATTTATCTGCTCAGGAATAACCGAATTTTTTGTCTGTAGAGTTAATAACTTCTATCTATTGATCTCAATGACGAGGGGACAGGAAAAAAAATCTGGATTTAAAAATCCAGACCTTAGGGGGGTTCTATTAAATATATTTTGCTAGATAAGATCCAATAAAATGTCTACCAGGTGAATAATTGTTTCCGCGGACATATACTGGTCTTCTGCGTGGGCAATTACCAGGTTTAACTCAACAACAACATTCTGATGGTCTTGACACTCTGTAGTCAAAAATTGGCAATGTACTCTATGAGCTTTCAGTAACAGAAGTTTAGCCTCTGCTAAGGTGTTCTTATCTTTATTTTTTAATGCTTCCAATGCAATATTTTTAGCTGCACCAGCCATGGCTATGACAGGCATAAATCCTTCAATCAATTCTTCTTTTGTATATTTAGACATTCATCCACCTCCTTAAATTTAAAGGTTTTTTAGCTGTAATTTTAAAGGTTCAGTTTCTCAGATAGTTATACTTAGATATATTGATTTTTTAAATTAATTCCTACAATAAAATATATAGTTTATTAAATTTTTTTCAGGAAAAAAGCTCTCAATGAAATGGAAATTTATCCGTCTAAGCAAGGGAAAAGCAACTTAAAAGTTGAAGTAAAAGCATCAAAAGGTTAAATATAGTTATTTTAATTTGACTTTAACAAAAAAATAGTATAAATTGAATAGTGTATAAAAAACAACAATATAAGGAGGAAAGAATAATGAGAAACTTAACGGGAGTAGAAACAATTTAATAAAAAGAGGATGTTTGGTAATATAATTATAATTGTAGAACTATAAATTACTTATAGTATTTTTTAGTGCTTAAATTTATTGTTATTTATTCAAAACAACTCTTTTCCCAAGAGTTTAGGTTTGTATCAATAGCTATTAGTTTAAGTAAATTAAGCAGAAGTCTATTTAGGATATTCCTAGATAGGCTTTTTTTTTAGTACATTTTTTTACTCTTGGGAAATTAATTAGGAGGTAAAAATGGAACAAATTTATAAAATTTTAAAAGAACATAATGTTAAAAATCTAAAACAAATAATTCTAGAAGAAATTTCAAATAAAGACGGAATTCTTGTGTATAGAGTTAAAGATCAAGGATCATCAAAAATTTTAAAAGTATTTGAAAATGAAATTTATAAGCGAGAAATTAGTAACTATAAAAAATTAATGGAATTGGGGATTCAAACTATTTTAGTTTATAGCTTTGCAGAATCATCTATTTTAATGGAAGATATAAAATTTTCAGATAAATATAGACTTGCAACAAAGGAAGATATGTTTGATCCAAAGGTTATGGTTCCTCTTGCTAGGTGGTATAAGGAACTCCACAAAAAAGGGGAAGTATATTTAAAAAATAATAAAATAAAACTCTACTCTGAGTATGATTCAATTACTAGGGAATCTATTGTTTTTCTTAAAGATAAAATTACTGTTAAAAATGAGGAGGCATGGAATATTTTAATTTCCGAAATAGATAAACTACATGAATTTTGTAAAGCTCGAAGGACAATAACGTACAATGACTTTTATTTTGTGAATATGATAGTTGCCAAGGATTACAGCGAAGCATTTATGTTTGATTATAATATGTTAGGAGAAGGACTTAGAGCTTCTGATGTTTTAAATGTTACATCTTCTGTGAAAAATTGTGGTGAGAAGTTTATTAAATCATATGGGGAAATAGATTCATTGGAAACGACAGTAAATAATATATTAGCACATATATTTGCGGTTTTAGAGGGATTTAAGAGGGAAAAGTTTCCTGAATGGGCTGAGGAGTCCCTTAAATTTTTAGAAAGTGAAAGTTTTGAGAAAGAGATAATAAAATGGAGGGAGATAGATGGAAAAAACAACATGCGAAACAATTATAGTATCTAAGGTAAATAAATTATGGAATAAAAATTTTACATTATTAACAATTGGGTCTTTTATATCAATGATGGGAAGTTATATGGCTTCTTTAGCTATTAGTTTTACAGTTTTTGATATGACTAAATCTGTATTTTTATTTGCTATGTTTAATGTCGCGTATTATATACCTAAATTAGTTATAACCCCGTTATTGGGGCCAATAATAGATAAATACAGTAGGAAAAAAATAGTAATAGGAACAGATTGCTGCTATTGTTTATTATTTTTTTTATTGCCGGTGGTAATATATTTTACAGAATTTAGTTTACCTCTATATCTGGGATTTAATTTTTTAATTAGTTTACTGGATTCAGTATATTCAGCAGCCTTTACAACACTATTACCAGATACGATAACTCCTGGAAAATCTCAAAAGTCATATTCTATAGATTCTCTTTTAGGGCCAATTTCCCAAGGATTGATGGCTCCTATTTTCTTGATTGTATATAATAAAATAGGACTATCTGGGATATTAATCTTTAATTCGATAACTTATTTGATTGTAGCAATATTTGAATGCTTTATAGATGTGAAAGAAAATTTGATAAAAGATTCAAAATCTACATTTTTAGAAAATTTAAAGGAGGGGTATGTATATTTAAGGGAAGAAAAAGGAATTTATGTTATTTATATGAAGATCTTTTTTACTACTGTTACCTGGGGTGCCATCATGACTGTTATGCTGCCTTATTTTGAATCTAAAGTTAGTTTAGGAAAGGATAAATATATTATTTTAGGAATAGTAATGACAGGATCTAGATTTATTATAGGTTTTTTACAGTCAATATTTGTAACATACAGTCCTAATAATAAGTTTAAAATATATGTAATAATAAATTTTATTATAGATTCATTACTTTTATTTATTTTTATATCTCCCCTATATGGGGTCTATGTTATATGGGGAATAACGGGAAGTTTAGGGATTATAACAATAACGATTAGAACCAGTTCTCTAATGGCTTATATCCCAGGGAATATAAGGGGACGTTTATCAAGTATTTCTTTAGTTTTGAGTAATATGGGGATGTTACTAGGGTCATTTTTAGGAGGCTTTATAGCAGAAAAATTAGGTTATATAATTTTAGGTGCCTCAGCAGGTGTTTTGGGACTAATTGTAAATATTTATTATTTTTCTAGATATAAAAAATCATTATCTCTGGTTTAAAAAAAAGACTTATAATTCAATAAAAAGTGGTAGTGTAAATAATTTTGTTTTTTTTTTGATCTCTTGCTTGATTACTAACTAAATACTGTTGCATTAAAGTAATTAAGGGAGGGATTTTTTTATGTCTAGTTCAAAAAAGATTAATCATTTTGTTTTTATATTTTAGGTATATTTCATAGGTGTTTTGAGTTTTTTCCATCAATATTAAATTTATGGTAAAAACTGAATAAAAAGACGTTTAAAATTCAGCTTTTTATATTTTTTTATAAAAAAACTTGGAGAATCAATTTAAATAGCATAATATACTACGGTAACATTTAGAAGAGAGTAAAAAAAAATCAATTAAAAGGAGAAGAATTATTGTGCCAGGTGGAGACGGAAAAAATTTAGATTTATAGAATTATAAGGGGGGATCTACAATATGTTCGATCAAAAAAAAGTTAATAATTTTTTGGATAAAAATGGTCTATTAAAACTTTATCCGACTAAAAGAAATAAACAAATCCAAATTTTAAAATATTTAATAACATTTTTTGAAGCTAAAAAAATATACACCGAAAAAGAAGTTAATGAGTGTCTGAATAACCTGTCTGCCCTTAATGACAGCTGCCTTTTAAGGAGGGAATTAATTGATATCGGATATTTAGAGAGAAGTAAAGATGGAAAAGTTTATTTTTTAAGAGATAACGGTGGTCAAATTGAATGTAAATAAAATTAAAAACTACTACTTTATAGGATCTATTTTAAGGTCTGCCGGTACTACATTTTTCATGCCGATTTTATACATCTATTTGAGTAAGAGGGGATATTCTCTGACTGAATTAGGATTTTATCTGTCAATGTTTTGGTTGATTACGTTTATACTGGAAATCCCCACTGGAATACTGGCTGATAGTTTAGGTCAGAAAAGATCCCTTATGATCAGCGGATTTATCAGGGGAGTGGGATTATTATTACTTTTAATGGATAAAAATTATGGTATTCTTCTGTTTTCAGGAGTATTAACAGGAACAGCAGAAGCGCTGTCATCTGGCTCACTGAGCAGCTGGCTAGTAAATAAACTCAAAAAAGAGGGATACTCTGAAAATTTACAGAAATTATTTGCTGTATCGGGAAATATTAATGCTCCCATAGGGTTAATATTAGGATATCTAACTTCAAAATTTATATATAAATTTAATATGGATCTGCCTATTATTTTAAGCGGTGGTGTATTTATATTAATGGGGTTATATTATATGTATATCTTTCCCTGTGACGGGAAGGGTATAAAAAGTTATAACTATAAATTATTGTTCAAAGAGGTTTCTTCCACTGCAAAGTCTACTTTTGAATTTTTTAAAAGGAATAAAGAGATTTCTTTGATGTTTGTTGCACTAATAATACCTTCCATCCTTGATGTGGGACCATCAAACCAGTGGCAGTTAGCTTTCAGTGAAAAAGGGATATCTATTTCAAATCTATGGATAATCTTATCTTTAATAGGGATATTTGCTAATACAGTTTTAACAAAATTACCCCAGACAAAAAATTTTAAAAAAGAATATTTTTTATTACTGACCTTAGATGTTATTTTCATCTTTGCTATGATATACAGCAGATACACCCTTATCTTTTTTATGTTGCATGCTTTTATTATTATAATATTACAAATGAAAGCAGAGGTTTATCTCCATGAAGAACTTATAAGGGAAGATTCTTTAAGAAGCACCATGGTATCATCTTTTAATACTTTAGAATCGTTGTTTATTACGATGTTACTTCCTATAAGCGGGAAACTATCAGATAAATACTCTATTTTAGAAAGCTGGAAAATAATGATTTTATCCTCAATTATAATAATTTTTGCAGTATATCTAGTCTATGATAAGGTGATAAAAAGAAGGCGGTATCCAAAAGAGTCTGTAAATAAAATATGAAAAAATAGAATAAAAAAAGGACACTATCAATAGTGTCCTTTTAAGATTGATTTTATTGACTTCTTTTGTGAATATTATATAATAGCTGCTAGTCGAGCTGGGAATCTCTATCCGTTTTATTTATGTAATGAAGGAGTAGATCATCAGTCTGTTTGAGTCTGCGAGAAATCTCCATAGCTATATTTATAATCAGCAGACAAAAAAGACATTAATGTAATGGAAATTTTAGATTTCAGATTATAGAATAAATAAAAAATGTAAATAACAGGAAAGGATTTCTACAGAAATAATCATATAAAATATATTATAAGGTTATGATTATTTCATTGGTCATAGAAATTAAATATTTGATAAAAAAGGAGGAGTGATATGTCTAAATCATTAAAATACGGGTCTAAAGTATACTTTAAAAGCCAAACAGATAGTCATTCGGGAAGATGGCTTTGCGGGTGCAGAGATGACGAAAATAAAGGAGTTTATACCACTGATAAAAAAAAAGATGCAAAAAAAATCAATACTTATAAATGGGAAATATGGGAAACTCCCAACTCTATTGGTAGCGGAAATATTATATCCGGTAATAGTGTATTTTTAAAATGCTTATATGAAAAAGATGGTATGGAAGATAAGTGGCTCACTGGGGGAAGGGGGGATGAAAACAAAGAGGTATATACAAAACATGGAGGCCTTGAGTTTAAGGATACCTTTCAATGGAAAATTTTATTGAGTGAAGAGTCTCACAATAGGCCGATCTATTTAAATGATAATATTTATTTAACTTTAAGTTTGAGCGGTATGCCTCCTCTCTACCTCACCGGTGGGAGAGGTCACGGGAATAAAGATGTATATACTCAAAAAAATATAGATAAAATAAGCACCTTTTTATGGAAAATAAAAGAGGTGAAATCCATATGAAAAAATATGATGATATTTTCTTAGAGTTAGTTGACGAATTGTCGATGCATAATTCAGTAGAAGCAATTCTTTTATGTGGCTCAAGAGTCCGTGATACTTTCGATAAGGATTCCGATTATGACTTATATATATATTGTAAGGAAAATATCCCTCTAGATTTTAGAGAAAATATAGCAGATAAATATTTCAGTTATGTTGAGATAAATAATTCACCCCTAAAAAAAGAAGACCAGGGTATTTTTAAGGGAATCAATGTTCAAATTGATATAGTGTATAGAGATATTCAACAGATAGAGAAGATGCTGGAAGATGTAACTATAAGACATCGTGCCTTAACAGGATATACTACCTGTTATTGGGAAAATCTTCTGAAATCAGATATTCTCTATGATAAAAATAATGAATTGAGAGACCTGAAAAAGAAGTTTGATATCGATTATCCGGAAGAACTGAGAAGGAATATCATTGAAAAAAATTTTCCATTTTTAAATAGGGTAGTTCCCGTATATACCAATGAGATAAAAAGAGCTTTAAAAAGAAATGATCTTATAAAGGTTAACAATAAAATTACTGAATTTTTTGACAGTTATTTTGACATTATTTTTGCAGTAAACATGAAACTTCATACAGGAGAAAAAAATCTTTTAAAAATTACAACAGAAAGGCTGAAGTACCTTCCCCAAAATATGGAGTCAGATATAATTGAATTATTCGAAGGTCTGTACAATGAAGAGTTCGATACTATGAGTAAATTAAATGAAATTGTAACTAATTTGAAAAAACTATTAAAAGAAATGAACTTAATTTAATTATACACTGGAAGATTTACTTTATTTTAATGATCAATTTTTTCATCGATATTAAATTTTTGATATCTATGTTATTCAAGTGGCTCTTTCCCATCTTAACACTATATTTGCTCTTGCTTCAATGGGTGTATTACCTGTAATTATAGAAAAAAATCAAAGAAAGGATGCCAATAGTTTAAATTCATTTTTCTCTTCAGGGGTAGATCTGGTAACACCCTTAATTGCAGGAATTGCAAATAAAAACTGAAAAAGTAAAAAATAAAGGACACTAGGAATAGTGTCCTTTTAAGGTTGATTTTATTGACTTTTTTTATTTTTTCTGAAACCCTTACTCGCTTATACAATTTAATTTACAATTTCTTTTGAAATATTAAAGAATGGGAATACTGGTAAAAATCCATTAGGAGCAAAATTTAAAAGTCCTATTTGAAATCCATTTAACTTTTTTGTTGTATTAATTAATCCCCATTGTGCTCCTTTTACATTTTTAGAAATGTTAATTGCGTCAATTTGAGCTCCTTCAGTATTCTTTTTATGATAATTGATTAATCCTTGACCTATCCCTTTAAAATTACCATGAACTTTATTCATTCCAATGATTGAGAATTGATACCCTGTAAAATCTTTGGATTTAGATAAAGAGAATAAATTTAAGTCTAATCCATGATAGTCTCTTGTTTTCTTATCTTCTCCCATCTCCACTTCTCCATCAAAAGTTCCACCTATAGTCCAAAATAAGACATTGAATCTTGCACCAGTATTTTCTTCACTCATTCCATCTGCCATAGAAATTGAACCCAACGTTAATAGCAATATTAATACTAATTTTTTCATATTTACTCCTCTAAAATTCTTATTTGTAATAATTATATTATAAACATTCATGTTAATTTTTATTATTATCCAGTTTATATCTTTTTAATTTATTTTATGATATAATTGAAAGTTACAGATCATATCATTAAACACTTTAAATAGATAAAAAAAGCAGATAACAAGGTAAAAATGAAAAAAATTACTTAAGAAAATATGTGAGTTGTTTGACAAAACGACCCACCATATAAAAGTTAAATTTTTATTAGTGATTCAAATTATTTTTTAGTCCATTACAATAAAGAGAAGTCAATTTTTTTTTATTTATTATTCTAATACTGTTTTGCTCTTTTATTATTATGTTGGCTTCTATAAATTTATTTAATATTTTATAAAAACTAACACTGCTAATATTTAAGTAATTTATAAAATTTTGAAAATTTTTAATATAAATATAATTATTATTAGATTCTAACAACAACATATAAGCTATAAAGCCCTCATTCCCATATATGGATTTAATATGATTTACATTCCAATATACCCTCAAAAATTTAATAACCATTTTCTGTATATAGCTATTAAATTTTAAACTCTCATTTTTTAATCTTTCAATTATTTTAATAGGTATTTTTATAACTTTTAACTCATCAGAATTGCATATAAAATCAAAATTTATATTTATATCTGCCATAAATAGACTAATTCCCAACAAATCATTTTTTTTTAGTTTAAGGGGATAATATATTATTTTACCATTTACATTTTTAACGACTTTTACCTTTCCATCAATAATAAAATAACAAAATTCTACGGTGTTTTTACCAAATGTAACAACAAAGGAGTCTTTAACATATGTTTCAACTGTTAAACTCTTTTTTTCTATTTCTGTTAGCTGATTATAAAATAAAAACTTATTAATTTCTTTCAAAACTGGTCTCCTCCTCTACTTAAACTATTCCTTTTAAAACATATTTTGGTATATTTACAAATAAGACTAATTTTCAAGTTTATCATTATAACATAAAACAAATAAAAAAGATACTAACTAAGTAATAGTAAAAATGATGAAATAGTATTATTATTAGTTCCAGTCTATTACTAAATGAAATTTATATTAATAGATAATAAAAAAAGCCAAGCAAAAAGGAGGGAACTAGCATAGGAATAGAATTAGATTTGATCATTCGTTTAAGGTATGAGTTTTCAAAGAATCAAAAACATTTTCAAGTCCAACATTTTCTCCTGGACAAAAAGCAGTAGGAATATCATTAAATCCAAGTGGAGATGAAAGAGTAAATAGATTAAAATCAATACTTGCAGAAGCTTTTGATATTGTAGAACAAAGTGTTCCAGCAGCTGACGGAACAGTTGAAACTGCAAGAAAAAGAAAAATAAGAGATTGAGCTTTAAGTGAAATATTAACAGCTCAAATGTGGGCAGTTAAAGTAA
>CAZUGM010000024.1:0-16260 GCA_964619915.1 uncultured Fusobacteriaceae bacterium
AGTGGTATCGCAGTATTTTTAATTTTTATTGCTATTATCATGAGTGGAACAGAATTAAATTTGTTTATGGGTAAAAAATATAAAAAACAGTTTAAAGATGTGGAAAGAAACGCGTATGAGGGGTCAAAGTCTTATGTTAAAGGTGTTGCTAGTGATCTAAGCAACTATAAGTTTGAATATGATAACTCAACAAGTGAAACGGAAAAAATAGCTATTAAGAGATTAATATTAAATAGGTTCGCGGATTTTAAGGCCGAAGATTTAAACAATAGAGATCTACAAAACTTTTTAAAACAAATGAGGGGATACTAAGATGAAAAAAATAATTTTAATTTTAATACTATGTTTTACTCTAGGAGCTTGTACAGAGTCAGTACCTAGTGCAGAGAAACAGCAGGCTAAACAAACTACACAGGCTTTAAATGAAATGAATAGACAAATTGGAATGCCTAATATAAAAAATTTCTTTGAGAAAAAAATGGCTAAAGAATTGTTTGAGCTTAGAGATAATTCTAATTTAATAACTTATGCTTATACAAAGAACAGGGATGGAAAATATGTTTATATTGGTGCCTGTATAGGTTTTGGATTACCTTATGCAGTTCAGTATACAAACCCACAAAAACGTGATTGGGTATCACGTGAAGGTGGTGTAGGGTATCTTCCGCAGGCAGATCCTAATGGACTTTATATGCCTAGCGGATCATCAGCTACATGGTTAATGCTTATAAATCCAGAAACTGGAAAAATAGAAGCTTCTTACGAAGAATCAGAAATTACAGTAAGGCAGTCCAAAATACCAAGAAAACAGGTTATGGAATGGAGTTTAACAGAGGATTATTAAAAAATAGATCGTTAAAAGGTTGGATTAATTATCCAACCTTTTTTATTTGCTATACCTAATCACAGTCGTTATTCTTTAAAATTTAATAAAAATGTTTCGGCCACCTGGGAAAGGGGACGATTTTTTACCCAGACAATAACAGTTTGAGTTTCTAATTCACTCTCCTCTATTATTATCGATCTCAAATTTTTGTTGGGCATAAGTTTAGCTGCACTTTTGGGTACTATCCCTATCCCCATCCCGGTATATGTCCATAAAAGGATGGATTTACTATCCTCTCCTTCACAGATAATATTGGGCTGAAACCCTACCTGATGACAGCTGGACGTGATTAAGTTTTCAAATCTTTTATCCAATATTATGGGTTTATCCTTTAGTTCTTTTACAGATATAGATTTTAAAGAGCTTGGGAAAAACAAGTCCTCACTAGCCACTGCAACCATAGGTTCCTTAGGCATATATATAAGATTAAAGTTCTCTGTATTAAACGGTGTTCTAACTATTCCTATCTCTATCATCCCATTGTTTAACAGGTCTAAAATTTTATATGTATTTCCCTCCTTCATCTGAAAATTAATCTCAGGATACTCCTTATAGAAATTGTGAATTTGTTCTGGCAGAAGCATAGCTCCTGCAGAAGAAACAAATCCAATGGAAAGAATTCCCTTAACTCCTAAATTTAAATTTTTAATCTCCTTTGCAGAAGTTTCCATAAGTTCAATTATCTGCTTGGCTCGATGCTGTAATAGTTTACCGGCTTCAGTAAGCTTCATTTTTCGAGTACTTCTCTCTAACAGAGTTACTCCTAATTCTTCCTCCAATAATTTCAGCTGCTGACTCAATGGAGGCTGGGAAATATATAATTTTTTTGCTGCCTTAGTTATATTTTTTGCCTCTGCAATAGCTAAAAAATATTTTAATTGTCTGATATCCATATTAGTTCTCCCTTCTACGAATTTTTTATTTATATCTATTTTGTATTAATACAATACCTTTAATATCTTTTTATTTTTTATACATTTTTAGTATAATTATATCAAATAATTAGCTGAATGAAAAGAGGAGGTCAAAAGATGAAGATAGCAGGAGTTTTAGGCGGGATGGGACCCATTGCCACAATTGACCTATTAAATAAAATAATAAAATATACCGATGCAAAAAAAGATAGCGATCATATCCACACCTTAGTGGACAGCTACACAGAGATCCTCGATAGCACTGCCTCCATTTTAGGGAATGGAGAAAACCCTGAAAAACATCTAATGGGCTCAGCTTTAAAGTGAGAGGCTATGGGTGCTAGTTTTATAGTTATGCCATGCAATACTGCCCATTATTTTTATGAAAAAATATGCAGTAAAGTAAAGATTCCCTTTATAAATATGATAGATGAGGTAGCCAAAGAATTGGATGGAATCAAAAAAGTCGGTCTTTTGGCAACAAAGGGAACCTACAAGGGACACATCTACGAGAATATATTCAATAGATACAAAATAGATATAGAAATACCTCCTATGGATATGCAGGAAATTGTCAGCGAACTCATCTACAAGGTAAAAGAGGGTGAAGATGATATAGATCAAGTTCCTATAGATCAGGTGTTAGATTATTTTTCTAATCTAGGAGTAGGTAAGATCATCCTAGGGTGTACAGAACTTCCAGTAGCATTTAAAAGACTGGAGATAGAAGGACAATTTCTTGATCCTACAAAAATATTAGCTGTCAGCACCATAAAGCTAATGGGTAAGAAAATTAAAGAATGTTAAACTATAAAAACCCTGTGGAAGTTTCCACAGGGTTTTCTTTAATAAATTTATTTTATCAGAGATTTCTTTAATTTTTCCTTCATCTGCTCAAATCCACTTTTTACTGCTTTTTCATAGGCAACTTCTTTTGAATTTTCATCTATCCCCTCTCCAGTAGCACTTATAGTGAGTAAATTCTCTATTTTTTTCTTATTATATAGCTCCACTGTGATATTTAGTGTTGTTATAAAAGATTCAGGGGTAATCATTTTTTTATTATAATACACTGCCGGTTTAGTGGATGTATGATTACTATTTAATACAACTTTTACCAGGGTATTTACGGTGGAATCATTATCACTGCTGACAGCTATCTTATCATCGTTTTCACGTGAAATCGATGCCAGCATAGAGTAGAAATAATTATCAAAATATTCCTTAGAACCACCATTAAATTTCCCGCTACTCTTAACGTACAGAATATTTACTCCATTATAGAGGCTGTCCCTGTTAATTTTTTTCTCTACCGATTCAAGATCATTTTTTATCTGAGTCTTTGTATAGGGCAGGTTGTAAATTTTAGTACTTCCCAATATAATAGCCACATTCCTGTATGAATCGAACTCATCATAGCTTTTTAAAGCACTGGTTAAATAGTTTTTTTTCAGGTTCAAATCTTCTGTCTGAGAAAACTGGCTATAGTTACTATTGACCAGGCCTCTGAGCTCATTGGCTTTTTTCTCATATAGAGATATCTTAGTTTCATCTAAAGTAGCAACAGCAGTATACTTTGATCTAAACCATTTTTTTTTGACTTTGAAGTCTACGCCTAAAAGATTGGTTTCTGAAATAGTAGATATCCCGGAAGTAACCTCTCTATTTGACTGACCGTTAGTCAGACTTTTATTACTGGTAAACTGACTCTTGATAGTTACCTGTATCTGGTTAGACAGGTCTGCCAGGGCTTCTTTTTTTGCTGTCACCTCGCTATCCCCCATCCCTACTCCTTCTAAAGTTTTAGAAAAACTTGAGATAGTCATAAGAACACCCAAAAATAATATCATTAATTTTTTCATAATTCATCCTCCTAATTTGTTTCTGTAGTTTCACCCTGAGCTTCTTCAACTTCTTTTAGATCTTTATCCACACCGGGAAAATCTTCATTATTAGAACTGCCAAAATAAGTGTTCAATTCCTTCTCTAGTTCGGCCTGTGAAGATTCAGCTTTTATTTTTAATTTTAAATTTTCATCTGTATAATTATTTGGATTATTTATAGCCTTTGTTGTACTCTCAATCAACTTTTCATTATCTACAGTCATCAATACAAACAATACGTTCTCAGGGGATATCCAAGTCTCTTTTAGAGAAGCTCCCTTCAGATCTACACTGACCAATTCTTTGGTTATATTTTCTGAAAGGGTATCTACACTGGTAGACTCACCTACTCCTATTTTACTGGTATATGATTTGAATAATCCGTCAACTTTAGTTTTAATCTGCCCTCCCAGATCAAGTCTCGCACTGGCCATAGCTTCCTTTCTGGCAAAATCAAACCCAAGATCGGTCATCTCTGCTGATCCCACACCGGCAATTCCCTTATCATAAAAAGGCTGGATCACCCATTTAGGATATTCCTTTACCTTTTCATAATTTACATTACTACCTAACTCCGGTTTTGTCTCCTTGGCAGTACATCCGCCAAATGCTGTTGCAGTTAAAATAGCTAAAATTAAAATCGATTTTTTTATATCCATAATAGTGCCCTCCTAATTTATATTATATTTAATTATACATATATTTCAAAAAAAATCCTATTAAAATCAAAAAAAACTGTGTGATTTCAATTTAATTTGATATAATTTTATATAACAAATTAACTAGGAGGATATAGAAAAATGATAGGAATAATTGGTGCTATGCACGAGGAAATAATAGAATTAAAAAACATGATCTCAAATTTAGAGGAGGAAAAAATACTGGATATTACCTTCTTTAAAGGAAATTTAGAGGGAAAAGAGATCGTATTGGTAGAGGGAGGAATAGGTAAGGTAAATGCATCTGTATGTACCACTCTATTAATCGATAGATTTAAAGTAGACCAGCTTATATTTACAGGAGTAGCAGGGGGAACTAACCCTGACATAGAGGTAGGAGACATAGTTATCTCAAATGAACTTATAGAGCATGACTTTGACTGTACAGCTTTTGGAATGAAACATGGAGAGATCCCTAGAATGGATACTTCTGTATTTAAAGCCGATAAAAAATTAATTGAAATAGCTGAAAAAAGTGCACTGGAATTATTTGACAAGAAAAATATCTATACAGGTAGAATAGTAAGTGGGGATGTATTTGTAGCTGAACCTAAAAAAATTAATTGGTTGAGAGAATCTTTTAACAGTGAATGTACAGAGATGGAAGGAGCAGCAGTAGCACATGTATGCCACCTGTTCAAAATTCCATTTGTAATCATAAGATCTATCTCGGATAAGGCAAATGACGATGCTAAAACAGATTTCCAAGAATTTGTAAAATTAGCAGCTAAAAACTCTAAAAACCTAATTGTAGAAATGATGAAAAGAGTATAGTTTTAATTACTATTAATTTTTATAATTCGTGACAAAACAACTGAAAGGAAGTCAAATTATGAATATAGATAAAACCTTGGAAGAACTTTATTCCCTTACCAACATGGGGATAAAGTTAGGATTGGATAATATAAAAAATATCCTGAAATTCATGGGGAATCCCCAGGATAACTATAAGATCTTGCACATTGCAGGAACCAATGGCAAAGGCTCTACAGCAAGTATTTTAGAAGCCGGTTTATTGGAAGCTGGATATAAGGTAGGAAAATATACCTCACCTCATATTGAGAAATTCAATGAAAGAATTGTGGTTGATAAGGTACAGATATCCGATGAAAAGATATGCTCCTACTATAAAAAAATAAGGACCTTAATTGAAGTCAATGATCTGCACCCTACCTTTTTTGAGATCACCACTGCAATGATGTTTGATTATTTCAAAGATTGTGGCTGTGAATATGTAGTTTTAGAGACAGGTTTAGGGGGGCGTTTTGACGCAACCAATATCTGTCATCCTGAAATTTCTATAATCACCAATATATCTCTGGATCATATAAATATTTTAGGAGATAACCTGGCTGATATAGCCCGGGAAAAATGCGGTATTATCAAAGACAGTCCTGTGGTCATCGCCGATTCTAAACCGGAGTTGATAGCCGCTGGTGAAGAAAAAACAAAAGATTATGTAGATGTGATAAAAAAATATGATGATCTAAAATTTGAACTGACAGAAGATTTCGGAACTAAAATTTATATAGATAATATGGTATTTAACCTCTCTCTCTATGGGGAGTATCAAATAAATAATTTCTTAGGGGCATATGAAGCCCTAAAAAAAATAGGTATATCGGATCAAAATATACAGGATGCAGTGTCTGAAGTTTACTGGTCTGGAAGATTTGAGATCTACTCTAAGAAAGACCCCCTCATAGTTTTAGACGGTGCTCATAATGTAGATGCTGCATCTAGATTAAAGGAAAATATCCTGTCTAAATATAGAAGGGAAGACATAGTTACTCTGGCCTCTATCTTAGAAGATAAAGACAGAGATGGTATCCTAAAGGAATTTTCAAAATTTAGTGACGAGATAATATTTACATCATTGGAGGATTTTCATAGGGGAACTTCGGGAAGTGAATTACTGGACCTGGTACCTGGTTTTAAGATCCAGAGGGTGGAAGATGACTTGAGGAAAGCTTTTGACCTGGCCCAAAAAACAAAGAAAGTTATAGTTATCTGCGGCTCATTTTATCTGTTGTCCAAATTCAAAAAATCTATTCAAACGAGGTAGAATTATGACGAAAAAACAAGTTTTATTTTGGAGAGTTATCTTGATATTTATTGTTATTTCAGGGGGATATTTTATGACTCTAAAGATAAGAGGAGATAGAAGTAAAAATATAGACCAGATAGTGGAGATAAAAAAATCAGCGAAAGATATAGAGAGTAAGAACGATGATGAAAAAGTAGTTGAAAAAGAGATAGAATTAAACATCCGACCAGATGATTTCTACAAGAACAAGAAAGAGAAACATTAGCAAAAAATGACACCAATAGACAATAGGGGGGCGTTATGATTAAAAAATTTGTAAGGTTATCAAAACTAGTAAAAGCTTTTGATTTCACTGTAATTTACGGAGGACTGGATAACTTAGAAAGAAAGATCTTACTGCCTACGGTACACAGAGTAGGAGCCGAATTAACCGGTTTTTTAATCGAGGGAGATGAACTCAACAAACAGTTGCATATTTTGGGGACAGAGGAAATGAGATATATCGACTCCCTCTCCTCAGAAGTAAGAAAGGACAGATTAAAAAGATACTTTTCCTACAATTTCCCTTGTATCATCGTAGCCTGTGACAAGGAAATCCATCCTGATTTTATAGAATATGCTGTAAAACATAATAAACCTCTTTTTACTACTAAAAATAAAACTGCAGTTGTCATAAGAAAACTAAAATATTACCTTCAAAGAAAACTAGCACCTGAAATAAGGTTAGAGGAACACGTTTTAATCGAGATTCTGGGAATAGGTGTTTTAATAGGCGGTTATGAAGATGCAAAGATTGGGTCTACCCTTGAATTAATCGAAAGGGGCCATAAATATATCACCGACGAAAATTTAATTATAAAAAAAATTGGATCTGATATCCTTTTAGGAGAAAATGGCTTTGATAAGAGTAATGTTAAAACACATTTTTATCTGGGAACAGGCAGCGAAAATAGCGAAAATATAGATATTACCAATAACTATGGGATTATTGCAACCCGGAGAACCAAGGAGATAAACCTGTATATCACACTGGAAAAATGGGATAAGAGAAAGTTTTATGACAGGCTGGGGATCGATAAACAATTCGAGAATATCTTAGGAGTTCAAATTCCTAAGCTGAGCCTTCCTGTTCGAAGGGGAAGAAACCTAGCTGTAATAATCGAAACAGCAGCTATAAATGAAAGGTTGAAGCAAATTGGAATGAATTCTTCTGAATACTTTTTAGAGGAAACTAAAAAAATGATCGCTTTTAATAAGGAGAATAAGAAAGGTGATAAGATGAATAAAAATATTTTGACAGTAAAAAAAATAGTCGATGAGTTTGATCTAAAAGTTATTACGGGAGAGGAGTTTTTAGAAACAACTTATATAACTAAAACAGCTCTTCATAACCCTGCTTTGGCACTCTCTGGATTTTATGAAGTCTTTTATAAAGATGGGTCTAAAAGTTTACAGCTGTTTTCCCAGGGAGAATTAAATTTTTTAAAGAGTCTGGATGAAGATGTCAAATATAAAAATTTAAACAATTTTTTCGACTTTGACTTCCCTGCTACAATAATAGCAGACGCAGATGAAATTGAACAATGTTTTATCGATCTATCCAGGAAAAAAAATAAGATCATGTTATTTTCTGAGCAAACTTCTACCCAGTTAACAGCAGATTTAAATCAATTTTTAGAAAAAAAATTTGCTCCTAAAATCACCATGCATGGAGTATTTGTTGAGATGTTTGGATTCGGTGTCCTCCTTACAGGAAAAAGTGGAATAGGTAAGAGTGAAACTGCTCTGGAATTGATCCACAGGGGACATAGATTGATTACAGATGATAAGGTTACTTTCCATGAACATCCCAGTGGAATGGTTATAGGAAAAGCCGATAAGATCCCTTATTTTATGGAACTTCGAGGATTGGGAATTATAGATATCAAGGCTCTCTACGGGCTGGGATCTGTTAGAAAAGAAAAAAGGTTGGATGCAATCATAGAATTGAAGGAATTGAAAAGTGATGATTATCTGACTAAAACCTCTACTTCTAAAGGTGTCCAGGTAGAAATTTTAGGTCATCCTGTAGACCATGCAGAGCTATTTATAAGTTCTGGAAGGAATGCCGCTACCATGGTAGAGACTACTATTATGAATTTAATAGCTATCAAATATGGTTATGATCCTGAAAAAGCATACAAAGGAAAAGTTAGGCATCAAGAATTCATATAAAACATAATTAGGGGGCAAAAAGGGAATGAAAAGAAAGGTAAAAACGTTGGCAATTGATTATTTTGTAATAAATTTAGGACTCATTATAGCCGCAATAGGAATAGGGCTATTTATCGTTCCCGCCAAGATAGTCAGTGGCGGAGTAACAGGAATAGCAACTATCCTATACTATACATTTAATCTGTCTGTTGGTACCAGTATGCTGTTTATCAATATCCCGCTATTTTTAGTAGGGGTTAAAACTTTTGGTAAGGAATATGGGGCCAAAACATTGTTTGGCATAATAATGTTGTCATTTTATATAGACCTTTTCAGAAAGCTTGTAGGACTGGACAATGTAATAGATTTTACAAAGGGGAGCAACTTTTTATTGGCACCACTCTTTGGAGGTATTCTGCTAGGAGTAGGTCTGGGGCTGGTTTTAAAATTTGGTGGCAGTACTGGCGGAACCGATATTGTAGCCCAGATGGTCAATAAAATCACTAAGATACCGGTAGGGTACTGTATGATGATCAATGACACGATTATTATAACCAGTGGAATAGCTATCTTTGGAATTGAAAAAGGGTTGTATGCAATCATTGCGATGTTTACAACTAACGTAGTTATCAATAAGATCTGTGAAGGTGTGGGATATACTAAGATGGTCTACATTATAAGTGATAAATACGAATTTATAAGGGAAATAATATTAAATGATATAAAAAAAGGTGGAACTGCTCTATCAGCAAAGGGACTCTATACAGATGAGAGTAAGTCAATGATTATGACTGTCTTAAAAAACAAGGAGATCAGAGATCTTCAAGCTCTTATAAAACAAGTGGATCCAAGTGCATTTATGATCATATCAGAGGTCTACGAGGTATTAGGTGAAGGGTTTAAACCACTGGATTAGCAACGTGACGTTGCATCCAGTTAAGCGTTATTTGAGCCATTATAATGTTTGAATTTATTGAAAAAGTTATAATTTCCCAAATAATAATAAAAACTCTTGGAGGAGAATAATGGACAAAATTATAGTAAAAAATATAAAAGCATACGGATATCATGGTGCTTTAACTGAGGAAAATATACTGGGTCAAAATTTTTATGCTGATGTAATCCTATATAAGCCATTACAGAGGGCAGGTCTCACAGATGATCTGAATAAAAGTATCAGCTATGTAGATGTATATTATGATGTTGAAGATATCATAAAGAATAGAAAATTTAAGTTGATCGAAGCTCTGGCTGAGATGATTGCCCATACTTTATTGGTAAAATATAGTATAAAGAAGGTAGAGGTAGAGATCAGGAAACCCGGTGCTCCTATAAATGGAAGTTTTGACTATGTAGGAGTGGGAATAACAAGAGAGGCTAAAGATTATGAGATGGAATAGAGTTTATCTCAGTATGGGATCTAATATAGGGAATAAATACTACTACCTTCTAGGAGGCATTTTTGCTATCTCCCAATTAAAAAAAACTAAAGTCACTGCTGTCTCAAAATTTTATTCCACAGACCCAGTAGGATATCTGGAACAGGACGAATTTTTAAATTGTGCAATCGAGATAAAAACCCAGCTGCTCCCCTATGAACTTTTGAGAGAACTTCAAAGGATTGAGTTAAAGTTAAAGAGGGTTCGAAAATTCAGATGGGGTCCTAGAACCCTGGATATAGATATCATATCCTATGGAAACCTCAAGTTGAACAGTAAGGATCTGATTATACCTCACCCCAGGTATAAGGAGAGAAATTTTGTACTGATTCCCCTTTTAGATATTATCAGGGATAAAAGCTACATCAGGTCTATCATAGATTACAGCGATAAAAGTGTCAGGGTAGAGAAAAAAATATCTCTCCTGATCAGCAGTTGTCTTATGGGAAAAAAAACTTCCTATAAAGGTACAGCTAATTATAATTATATTGTGGCGGAGCTCCTAAAGGATAGGTTTGAATTTATAGAAACTTGTCCTGAAGTAGAGGGTGGAATGAGTATTCCCCGTCTGCCGGCTGAAAGAGATGGCAATAGAGTAATAAATATTCAGGGTATAGATGTCACCGGTGAATTCCAGGCAGGAGCAGAAAAAGCTCTGGAAAAAGCCTTAAAAAATAATATAAAACTTGCACTATTAAAAGGAAAAAGTCCGTCTTGTGGAATAGATACTATATATGATGGAACTTTTAATAAAAATATAATTACTGGAAATGGAATAACAGCGGAGAAACTCCTGCTAAAAGGAATAGACATAATCGAGGTGAACAAGGATGAACAATAAGTTTAGTGAGATATTAGAAGTCATAAAAAAAAGCAACAGAATATTGATTACAGGACATACCAGCCCTGATGGAGATGCCATAGGGAGTGGTTTAGCTCTCCTCTTGGCTCTAAATAAATTAAATGAAACTCTGAGAAAAGAATCTGCAAATAGGGGTGAGATCTACTTAGATAAAACTTTAAGGTTTATCTTGGAGGATAAAACTCCTAAAAATTTAAAATTTTTAACCCATTCCATCCTGATTGAAGAGTTTGAAAACTATAATTCCAAATATGATTTTGATCTTATGATCTGCCTTGACAGCGGTAACTTTGACAGAGTTGGAAGGGTAGGAGAATTAAAGGGAGAAAATACTAAAGTTATCAATATCGATCACCATATCAGCAATGACAGGTTTGGAGACTATAACTATGTGGGAGACATTTCATCTACTTCGGAAATTTTATTTGATTTCATCAAAGAGGCAGATATCGAACTGGATCATGGAATAGCAGAATCTCTCTATACAGGGATCGTCAATGATACCGGTAATTTTAAACATTCAAACACCACTAAGAAGGTCTTTAAAACAGCTTCTGAGTTATTGGAACACGGGGTAGAACCAGATGAAATCATCAAAAACTTTTTCAACACTAAATCTATGGAAAAATTAAAGTTAACAGGGAGAGTTTTATCTGATTTTAAGTTTGTAGATAGTCATAAGTTGGTGTACTATTATATCAGTGAGGCAGAACTAGCTGAATTAGGAGCTGGTAAAGATGATACTGGTGGTTTAGGAGAACTTCTCCTGTCCTATGAAGATGCAAGTGTATCTCTTTTCCTGAGAGAGGATAAGGGGCATATCAAAGGAAGTTTCAGATCTAAATATGATGTAGATGTAAATGCCTTGGCAGGTCTTTTCGGCGGCGGTGGTCATATTAAGGCTGCTGGATTTAAAACCAATAAAACTTCCGATGAAATATTGGATATAATAATTAAAAATATGAGTTTAGGAGGCAAATAATGAAGAAAAAACTATTTATAGCTGCCCTGTTAACACTAACACTAGGTGCTTGTTCAAATGACGGCGTATCCAATGTAAGAAAAGATGATAAGATTCAAAGTATGAGGGAATATGATTCTGTACAGGGGGTAGTATCTCCTAAAAGAAAAGTTGTCATAGCTGAATTTAAAAATCAGACTAGATTTGGAAGCAGAAGGTTAGGAAGTAATTTAAGTGATGTTATCACTACGGAACTGGTAAAAAGTAATAGATTTATTGTTTTAGAGCGGGAAGACCTGGCCAAAGTAATGCAGGAGATCAATTTTTCCAATACTCTGGGACAGGGACAGTTAGCCTCTGAGAGAAAGTTCCAGGATGCAGACTACGTTATAACTGGTGCAATCACTAAATATTCTGTAAATACAACTGGAAATAAAGGGGTCATCTCTACCAGTAAAACTCAAAGAGCCGAGATCTCATTTGATATGAAGATGATAAATGTCAGAACCGGAGAAGTAGTCCTCTCTGATCAAGGGGAAGGTGTTTCAGACGTTGAATACGGTACTACTCTAGGTGTAGGAAGCACAGGTGGCTACGATGAAGGTTTAGAGCAGGAGGCCTTTAGAGCCGCAGCTATAGACGTTATGGATAATATCATAAAGACAGTGGATAAGACACCATGGATGGCAAATGTAGCCAAGGTCTCCGGAAATAAACTTTATATCAATGCAGGACAAAAAAGTAATGTAGAAATAGGTACAAAATTAGGTGTCTATAAGCAGGGAGAAAAGATCGAATTCAACGGTAAATTCTTAGGATTTGAAGAGAATAAAGTAGGAGAAGCAAAGGTAGTAGATTATCTAGGTGAAGATGCTGCTATCTTAGAATATAAAGGGGAAGCCTTCACCATTCCCGGCGTAGTAAAGTTGATGAAGTAGTATGAAGAGGTATAAGTTATTTTTATTATTTACTCTCTTAATATTTATAGGTTGTACACCAAAGGAAGATTTTGTATTAAAAGCTACCCCCTCAATATCACCGGCTAAACTGGCAATTTTGCCCATCAATAACAACACAAATGATGTAGCTGGAGGATTTATTTTTCGGGAAGTAGTTTATAATAATTTTGAACAGAACAATCAGGGATACGATATCCAGGATATAAAAAAAACCGATAGACTTCTAAATGAAGAAGGAATAACAGACGGAGGACAATTAAAATTTCTGAGACCCATCGAGTTATCTGAGATCTTAGGGGTAGATGGTCTCCTTTATATAGACTTGGATGAGTTAGATTTTATGACCTATCCATACTACCATACCCGGTCTGTCAAAGGAACTTTTCTACTCTATAATTTTGAAAAGTTAATATGGGTAAAACCGATTAGAGTCGCTATAAAGTATTTCGGTGTCAGTTCTGCACTGAATACTATAAGCGGGGCAGTCAATGGAGACTCCGATCAATTAAATGATGGAATAACTCAGGCAGGGATAGATATAGCTGTCCACCAAGGGATAAAATATGCTACTATTGCAGGATTTAATCATGAATTAGCCCCGGAGATGGCTCTGGTAAGTAAAAAGTTATCCAGTGTCATTCCAAGGGGAAGCCGGGCTGATTCAGCCTATGTAAAACAAAGTGAGGATGAGATAAAATATCTCAGGGAAAAAATCAGTAATAAGGAATCTATAGTCACCGATGAGATGTATATAGAGGAGAAGGAACAAATCGAAGTATTGGAGGAAGTTATTCCAATATTAAATTAAAGAGGAAGTGATAATATGAGCGATATTATTTTTATAAAGCCTAAAAGTTTTGAAGATTCTAAAAGAATAGTAAATTATATTGTAGAAAATAAAATTTTACATATTAATTTAACTTCATCAGATAAAAAAATGTACCAAAGAGTATTAGATTTTATAAGCGGAGCAGTCTATCTAAAGGACGCCAAATTATTGAATCCAGCAGAAAATATCTATCTTTCTATACCAAAAGAAACTTCATTTTCTTGGGGTGAAGAGGATGGCGAAAGCAAAAACAAGGTTAATCTAGTGGATCTGAGATACGATGAAGAGGAAGAGATAAAACCTGTTTTTTAAAAGAAATAATTATGAATAATATAAATTTGAAGACCTGTGATAAAAAACAGGTCTTCAATATATTATACTCCTTTAAATTATTCTGAAAACATGATAAAATATAGAGTATTTTTTAAAATAAAGAAATAGGGAGTAGTTTATGTATAAGAAAAATAAACCATATATCTTGGTATTTGGAGCATCAGTTGTAGACATATTTGGAATTTGTAATGTTGGAGTAAAATATAGAGTAAAAGACTCTAATCCTGGTAAAGTAAGGATGGCCTTTGGTGGTGTCTCTAGAAACATTGCAGAAAATATGGCTAGAATTGGTCTAAATACCAAATTTATTTCTATCTTAGGAGACGATGAAAAAGGTCGTGCTATGTTGGATCATTCAGAATTAATAGGGTATGATATGGAAGATTCTCTTATTTTAGAAGGAGGAAGAACACCGAGTTATTTAGCTATATTGGATCAATTTGGAGAGATGGTTTCAGCAGTAGCTGATATGGAAAGTATCAGTGCTATGAATACAGATTTTATTGATTCTAAATCTGATTTAATTGAAAATGCTGAATACACATTTTTAGATGCCGATGATCCTGAAAATTTAGAGTATCTATTAAAAAAATTTAATGGTAAAACTAAATTTATCTTAGATCCAGTATCTTCAGAAAAGGCTGACAAGATAAAGCATCTGATCGGTTATTTTCACACAATAAAACCAAATAAAAATGAAGCTGAGATCTTGACTGGATTTTCTATACAGACAGATGAAGATCTAAAGAGAGCCGGAGAATATTTTTTAAGTTTAGGTATAAAGAAAGTATTTATAAGCTTAGATTCTGAAGGAGTATACTATACCGATGGAGTAGCCAGTGGGAAGGTCAAAGCCTGTGATGTCGTTGTTAAGAATGTAACAGGTGCAGGAGATTCATTTGTGGCCGGTCTGGGGTTCGGCTATATGAATGATATGGATATGGAGGAAATCGTAAAATTTTCTATGACTATGTCTATTATTACTATCTCATATGAAGGGACTATCCATCCTGACATGGATCTTATGAAGATTGCCAAAACCATGAGGGATGTTTCATGGGAAGAAAAATATATCTAAATATATATTCAGATATTAAAGATCTAAAAAAAAAGTAAGGAGATTCTAATTAGAACCTCCTTACTTTTTTTTTATAAATATCTATCGATCTCTGCCTCTAATTTTTTCAATGCCTTAGCCCTATGACTGATCTCTTTCTTTATCTCTGGAATCTCAGCAAAAGTCTTGCCGTATTTTTCAATATAGAAGTGAGGATCGTATCCAAAACCGTCTGTTCCCCCTGGCTTTTCTACTATTACCCCTTCTACCTCTCCTCTGAAACTGTAATACTCACCATTTGGTTTTGCAAGAGTTATCACACATACGAATTTAGCGCTCTTATCCTCTTTTCCCTTTAACTCCTGGATCAATTTAAGATTATTTGTCTTATCGGTGGCATCTTCTCCAGAATATCTGGCTGAATATATCCCAGGAGCTCCTCCTAAAGCCTCTACACACAATCCACTGTCATCTGCGATAACTGGCATGCCTACAGCTTTGGCTATCTCCAAGGCTTTTTTCTGGCTGTTTCCCTCAAAGGTATCCCTGTCCTCTACTACATCTGGAATTGTATACCCATCATTTATGGAAAGTATTTCATATCCTTTTAAGATCTCAGATATCTCTTTTATTTTTTTCTTATTTCCTGTAGCTAAAAATATTTTTTTCATCTTGTTCTCCTTCTTTATATTTTAGTCTTCTTTATTGGCATTTATAAGGCACCAAATAAAAAGCACTCCTACCCAAAATAATATGGCTGTTTCCCTAGTATTAAATATAATTGTCACCTCTCTAGCTGTTAATATTAATCTTTTTTTCTAATAAATTTAATTCAATATTTTTTATCTCGAATTTGTCATCGAATCAGATCTTAATTATACCACATCAGGTATTCATAAATAAAAAAAAATCTCCTACAAATTAATGCAGGGGATTTTTTTTACTTTCAACCTTTAACGATAGGTTTCGCCTTATTAGGTAAAAGCTCACAGTTCTATGCCTTTTCTATTGCCTCATTCTGCATCTCAAATAATTCTTTGATCCCTTTTTCAGCCAGGTCCAACAGGTTATTTAATTCTTTTCTTGTAAATGTAGTTTCCTCTCCCGTTCCCTGTACTTCTACAAATTCCATCTTAGAGTTCATTATTACATTCATATCTACATCTGCACTGGCATCC
>CAZUGM010000025.1:0-16045 GCA_964619915.1 uncultured Fusobacteriaceae bacterium
GTATTTGGAGATTATAGGCAGGGTAGAATCCATGGAAGTAGCTCCTGCAGGGGCTATAGCAGTATAATCATTTAAATATTTTGCAATGAATGGTATGGAAACCACAGTGATAAGTTCCCGAAAGATATTGGTTAAAAAGGCTATAGTTCCTATCTCTGCACTGTGCAGTTGTGTGAGGATGATCCCGGAAAGGCTGTACCATCCAAAACCGGAGGAAATAGCTAAACTTAAGTTTTTGGGGATATGAAAGATATATCCGCCAATAAGCCCTCCTACCAAACTCCCTGCAATTATAGAGGACGGAACTATCAAAATAAGTAAACTGTGTTTTTTCAGATCCTTAAAAATATGTTTATTTAATCCTATATCTATTCCTACACAAAATATTAAAAGGTAAAGTGCTGAATCTATAAGGGGACTGATATACGGGGGAAAAGATTCAGGGATAAAAAAATATCCTCCTAAAATGCCTGTTACAACAGAAACTACTATAGATAGAGTCATTAATTGTTCCTCCTTTTAATTATAATTCTGCTCATAAAAAAGACTAAGATAATGCTGAACAGTGAAGTGAGAAGGGCAAAGACAAGGGAGATACCGCCTATTTCATTTAAATTGCTGAGTAATGACCGGTTGATCCCGATGGTAATCCCAATGGCAAACAATAAAATAATTACTCCCAGATGCTGAAATTTACCATTAAATTTTTTCATTCTGTCAGAAAACTTCACTGTAGAACCTATTAAAATGCCTAAAATTAATGATATTAAGATATTTTGCATGACTTCACTCTCCTGATTAAAATAGACAGGATCCCTATTTGAGGACCGCGTCATAGATTTTATTTTTATATATCTTTAATTCTTTTGAGGACAGGGTCCTTTTGGATTTTGGGAAATCAATGGTGAGAATTTCCTCTATGACAGTTGGTTTTTTAGAAAATATAACTACTTCATCTGCCATGAGTAAAATCTCATCGATATCATGGCTTATCATGATAAGAGTTTTTGAATATTTTTCCAGGAGGGAGATGATCAGATCGATCAACTTTATCTTCAGGGAAAAATCCAAAGATTTTAAAGATTCATCCATCAATATTAACTCTGTGTCGTATAGAAAAGCACGGGCTATTGCAACCCTCTGCTTTTCACCGCCGCTTAAGTTTTTAACCAGATGATCTGCCTTATGGGGAATATGCAGAAGTTCCAGGATGTTTAATATTTTTTTCTCGTCAGCCCCAGGTATGATATTCAGATTTTCTTTTACACTCTCCCAGGGAAGGAGTCTGTCCTCCTGAAATATATAACCTACATTTTCAAAATTTTTAACTACTTCTCCAGTATGGTTTATCTCTATTCCGGCAATGATATTAAAGAGGCTGGTTTTTCCCCCTCCGGAAGGTCCCAGGATTGCAGTGACCTTATTTTTTTTAAATTTATATGTGATCTTATCCAGTATTTTTTCCCCGTGAAAGGTGAGGGAAAGATCCTTTAACTCGATCATAAGTACCTCCTGAATTGATTCTTTAAAGCAGTTAAAATTAATTTTGAAATAAGGAAACTGAGAACATATATTATCAGAGTCCATCCTAAGATTGTATCTGTTTCTATGTTGAGCCACCCGATGTTTAAACCATTTCCGATTCCCCCGCTGACCCTGGAGATGACCTCTGCCATGATGATCACCTTAAATGAGGATCCCAGGATGATCTCGGTGGCAGGAAGAAGATACCTGATAAGAGACGGCAGCTGGATCTTAAAGAAGCGGTCTTTTTTAGAGATATTATATATCCTTGCCAACTCCAAGAGTTTTCTGTCGACTCCTTCCATCCCGCTGGTAATATTTAACACCAGGATGGGAATGGTATTGATACAGATTATAAAGATCGGTATATACCTGTTGTCAAACCAGATCAACGCCAGTAGGATCCATGAAATTATAGGAGTACTCTGCATAAAAAGCAGCACAGGCCGGATAAAGATCTTAAGGTTTTTAGAGGAAACTATCCCCAGAACCAAAACTATCCCTATAAGGTAGGTCAGAATGAGGGAGACCCCTAACCGACCCAGAGTAATCAGGATTTCATTATAATTATTCTGTAATAAAGACAATGAGGTATAAAAAACCCCCAGGGGTGAAGGCAGGACTATAGGAGATACCCTGGTTGAGATCCCGGCCCATAAAAATAAAAATATGGTAATGGGAATCAATTTTTTTTTCATCAATTCTCTCCTAAAATTTTTATGTATTCTTCTACCAGCTCATCGCCTTTTTTCCCATCGATGAGGGTCAGATTCATATATTTTATGGAATCTTCATACCCCCTGTCACTCAGTTTGATATTGAAATTAACCTGGGCCAGATCTATAAATTCGCCGGGATCTTTTTTCAGATCTTTCAGGTTTTTTTTATAGTCATCCATGAATGTTTCGATCTCCTTGGAATGAGTTTTATTGTATTTACCGGTAGTATACAGCCCTACCTGGGGGATTCCAGAGAGGGAAGTTACTTTTTTCCACTCGTCCTTATACACAACGGTCCTCATCAATTTTGAATTTTTTTCCAGAACAAGGGTAGCCATAGGTTCAGGGAGGACAGCGTTATCGCCTTTTTGAAGGATCATCAATTTGGCCACTTCTGGAGTGGACCTGTAGGTGATCACAGGAGATATATCATTATTTTTAAATAAGAATTTAGAGATTATATCGGGAGATGAACCCTGAGCCCCGATGAGGATGTTTTTTCCGTCTAAATCTTTTATACTGTCTATTTTTTTATTGGATATTATGGAGATAAGCCCCTGACTGGTTACTCCCAATAGATTTAATTCAATCCCCTTCTTTTTTAAATTTTCCCCCAGATTAGTGGGGATGACATAGATTCCCCCCTGGTTTTTAATGAGTTTAGGAATGATCTCTGTGTGAACATCCTGGTAGAAGTTCAGCTCAACTCCATCTTTCATAGGGAGCATAGGGATACTGGGTGGGGCTTTTGGGGTGTATACATCTATGGAAAAACTATTTATGGATATGGCCAAGGTCAGTAAGGCTGTTGCTTTTATTTTTTTATTCATTCTTTTTTAACTCCTATTTTAAAATTTTTAAACCATAAAAAAGTGGCAGAGATATCTACCACTTTGATATTGAAAATATATATCAACTTATATCTATTCCTTGTGGTTTTTTCTTAACTTTACCATTTCATTCAACCAATATTCATCGGTTTTTGCAGTTCTCCGGCAAGATTCACGGGCGACATTTAAAATTATCTTGCTGAATAACTTCATATTTTTACTGTGCAGAGAGTAAAGTGCAGATTTAGAAAAAACAAGTAACTTTACATCTGTTAAAGCAATAGCAGAAGCAATGTATTTGAAGATCCCGATAAGCTCGGTTTCACCAAATAAATTACCCTCCTTGAACCGGATTAATTCAATCTCAATTCCATCCTGTTGTTTAACGATTTTAATTTCACCACTCTGGATAATAAAGATATTATTCGGTGACTCCCCCTGGGTGAAGACGGCCTCTCCTTTTTTAAAGGAAGCTGTAGTCAGCATGGGGATAAGACATTCTAGTTCTCCGGCAGTCAAACCACCAAAGAGTGATATTTCATTTAACATAGAAAAAATTAATTGTTTTTCCTTGTAAGTTACTTCAGGTTTAGATTTTTTTGTATTCATAGCAATAATTAAAACTCCCTTACATTTTTAAATTTTTTTCTCTATATAGGCGATAATCTCATGAAGTAGTTCCTTCTTATGATGATCGGTGATCTCGGTTAAATACGATTCCAGATCTTTTATGTCTGATTCAATCTCTTCTTTTGCAATGGTATCATATGCACGGTCTAACTCTATATGCAATTCATGGATAACAGTGTCGTGTAATTTTAAAAATGCATCAACTTCTTCAGCTCTTTCATCCTTAGGTAGTTCTTTTATAATTTCATCAATTCTTGAATTCATATATTTCCTCCTCATATTTTAATTAATATTAGTTTACTATATAATGTATAAAATACCTAAAATTATTTTATTAAAAAAAACCAGCCGACATATCGGCTGGTCATGATCTTATATTTAGTCACTTAATTTTAAAACTGAGATGAATGCTTCCTGTGGTATCTCTACATTACCGATCTGCTTCATTCTCTTCTTACCGGCTTTTTGTTTTTCCAATAATTTTTTCTTTCTGGTGATATCTCCACCATAACATTTAGCTGTAACGTTCTTTCTGAATGCTCTGATAGTTTCCCTTGCTATTATCTTTGCTCCTAATGCAGCCTGGATAGGGATTTCAAACTGCTGTCTTGGGATGATATCTTTTAATTTTTCTACGATTACCCTTCCTCTGGCCTGGGCATGATCTGTATGTGCTATAAATGAGAATGCATCCACAGCTTCACCGGATACCAAGATATTAACTTTTACCAGATTTCCAGGTCTGTATCCAATCATCTCATATTCAAATGAAGCATATCCCTTAGTTCTGGATTTTAATTTGTCATAAAAATCCAATACTATCTCTGCAAGGGGAAGTTCATATGTGATCATAGCACGGGTATCGTCAATATAACTCATACTTATATATGTTCCTCTTTTTAACTGGCATAATTCCATAACTCCGCCAACGAAGTCCTTTGGAACTATTATATTTCCTTTGATATATGGTTCTTCTATGATTACCTTTCCTTGTCCTCCTCCAGGGAAGTCTTCCGGGTTGTCTATAGTATACATAGGCTGGTTTTCCTTATGGATTCTATATTCAACCGATGGAGAAGTAGATATAAGGTCGATATTGTACTCTCTTCTAAGTCTTTCTACAATGATCTCCATGTGTAAAAGGCCCAAGAATCCACATCTAAATCCAAATCCCAATGCCAGTGATGTTTCAGGTTCAAAAGTAAGGGAAGCGTCATTTAGTTGTAATTTTTCAATGGCTTCTCTCAGATCTTCATAGTCATCGGTAGATATCGGGTATAGTCCGGCAAATACCATTGACTGGGCTGGTCTGTAACCTTCCAGAGGGGCTTCACACGGATTTTTAAGACTGGTAATAGTGTCTCCTACCTGAGAATCATGGATAGATTTTGTACCGGTGATAACATATCCTACCGATCCTGCAGTCAGGATATTGGTAGGGTTCATGTTAGGAGAGAATATACCGCATTCAAGAACATCAAATTGATGATCGTTAGAGAATACCTTGATCTTGTCTCCTTTTTTTATAGTCCCGTCTATAACTCTTACATAGGTAATTACTCCTCTATAGTCGTCAAAATGTGAGTCAAAGATAAGAGCTTTTAAAGGCCCCTCTTCATTGTTTGAAGGAGCAGGAATATATTTAACGATAGCTTCTAACAGATCTTCTATTCCTATACCTGATTTAGCAGATGTAAGAACCGCTTCATCTGCAGGAATTCCGATAACATCCTCTATTTCATTTCTAACCTTCTCCACATCGGCAGCAGGCAGATCGATCTTGTTGATTACAGGTACTACTTCTAAGTCCTGTTCTAAAGCCAGATATACATTGGCTAAAGTTTGTGCTTCTACACCCTGGGCTGCATCTACTACCAACAATGCTCCCTCACAGGCAGCCAGAGATCTGGATACCTCATAGATAAAGTCCACATGTCCAGGTGTATCGATTAAATTTAATTCATATGTTTTACCGTCGTTGGCCTTATAGTTAATTGTAACTGTATTGGCTTTTATTGTTATACCCTTCTCTTTTTCTAAGTCCATACTGTCTAACAGCTGGTTTTCCATATCCCTGTCAGCAACAGTTCCTGTTGATTGGATAAGTTTATCAGCTAAGGTAGATTTTCTATGGTCTATATGTGCGATTATTGAAAAGTTTCTTTTTAATTCTTGTGACACAACGTTCCTCCTAATGTTTATATTAAATTTTTTATAAATTAATTTATAATTTTACATTCTATTATAAGCTATCTCAGTAGAAAAAGCAACCATTACTCCCTTTACTTTCTTTTTCATATGGGATATGAATATTGGAGGTTACCTCCTGTCTTTTGAATCTTTATCCCCTGACTTTAATTTTTAATTAACCGGCTTTTACTATATACTTAGGTAGAGATTAATATAATATTGGAGGAACCTCATGAATGATAAGAAGATAAGATTTACCGTCCCAAACTTTGTCAATGAGATAATATTCAGGGATATAGAAAACTTTGATATAAAGATCAATAGTTTTTTTAACCGGCTGTTTACCAGCTCCTACACCAATGTGGATAAATACCCCTTTAAGAAGAGTTCCGGGAATAAAAAGATACAGTTTAACCTGAACAAGGAAAATCAACTGATCTATGAAAACTTAATGCCTAAAAATAAGATACAAAATGAGTCGGAATATTTTAGAGACCTCATAAGGACCTATATATCCCAGCCCCACTAGAAGAGGGAGAGGAAGATATTTTACTCTGAATACGAATCCATACAAAAATCTATCCAGAGAAAGGAGGAGGTTTTGATAACCCACCTGGGCAATGACTATATAGTGGAACCTTATTTCTTTAAAGTCACATCGGAGGAGAAGAATAATTTTTTATTCTGCTGGGTATATGAAAAAAAAGAGTACAGTGTCTTTAACCTGTCTAGGATATCCAAGGTAACTCCTATAAGGTTCAGAAAAAACAAGAGGTGTGTGGATATAGATTATATAGACAAGGTACACAAAAACTTCGATCCCTTTCTCTCCTATGGGAATATTGTAAAGGTTAAGCTGACAGACCAGGGAAAGGTATGGTTCAAAAGGATAAGTCATTATAAACCGACCCTTGTAAAGATAGAGGGGGATGTCTACTACTGTGAATCCAGTGACAGGAAAGCCATCCTGTATTTTTCCAGATTTTATAGTGAAGCTGAGATATTAGAACCCCTGTCACTTCGAAAGAAGATAAAGGCCCTTTTGGAGGACACCCTGTTCCAATATAAGTGAAGATGATCATCTAAATAGAACCTTTTGATTGATTATATCTATATAGTTTTCTTGTTTTAACTGATCTAAAAACAAAATATAGTGAACCTTTAAAATTAAAAGAAGCAGTATTGAGAGGGAATTGTTTTAGTGGTAGAATAATATAGTATAAAAAAAGCTTATGTTCGAGGTGATCTATGAAAACAATGAAGAAAAGGAAGATGATATTGGAGGGGAATATGTATAAGGTAATAATCCTTCTCTCCCTTCCCATAATGTTAAACAACCTTATACAGACCATGTATAATCTGACAGATACATATTTTTTGAGTAAGTTAGGTGCAGTGGAAGTGGCATCTATGACTCTAGCCTGGCCGGTTGTGTTTTTACAGCTGGCATTAGGAGTGGGAATAGGTATAGCGGGAACCACTCTGATATCCCAGAATATAGGTGCAGAGAAAATAAATGAAGCCAAAAAAACAGCAGGGCAGCTGGTGAGTTTTGCCATGGGATTTTCTCTCCTTCTAAGTATAAGTGGGATAATAAGTACACCACATATATTAAAAGTCATGGGAGCCACAGGTGATATATACAGCAATGCCTATATCTATCTGGTCCTTATAGTGGGAGGAGCCCCCCTCATGTATGCCGGTTTTGTATATTCATCTATAAAACAGGGGGAGGGGGATACTATCTCTCCTATGATCCTCAGTCTTATATCTGTAACTATCAATATAGTACTGGATCCGATATTTATATTTTACCTGGACCTGGGAATAAAGGGAGCGGCTCTGGCCACCCTCCTTGCAAGGGCAATAATGTTATTTTATATAGTGTATCAGTTATTTATAAGGGATACCCCTATGAGGCTGGGATTCAAAGATCTGAAACCGGACTTTGGCTATATAAAAAGACTGACCATATTAGGGGTTCCTGCCTCTATAGGTCAGGCAACCATAGCCATGGGATTTGTTGTACTCAATAGTTTTGTAAATACCTATGGAGAATTAACCCTGGCTGCTTTTGGAATAGGAAACAGGATAAACGGGCTCATAGTGATGCCTGCCATGGGAATCGGGGGAGCCGTCTCCTCCATAGTGGGGCAGAATATAGGAAATAACGATGTAAGGAGAGTTAGGGAGTGTGTATTCAAGAGTTCGGTTTTAGGAGCTGCTTTTTCTGTAGCCGGGACGGCCACCCTTTTATTCTGGGGGAGCAGTATCGTCAGATTTTTCTCCACCAACAAAGACATCATATACCTGGGAAATGATTATCTGAAATATATCTCCCTGAGTCTGATAGGACTGGCGATTCTCCCTATAATCACAGGAGCATTGCAGGGAGCAGGACAGACTAAAAAAGCCATGTATCTCAGTATGTCCAGACTCTGGATATTCAGACTGCCGGCTCTGTTATTACTTCCGTATTTTATAGGTAAAACAGAAAAGGTCATATGGTATGCTATATCTTCCAGCAACATAATCGCTATGCTGGTTGCCATCTACTTCTATAAAAGATCTGAATTTAAGAGTATAGTTGGGGACACTGAAGATGAGAGGGTAAAAAATAAAATAAACCAGGGTGTGGAAGTTGAGATGGAAACGGAATTTAGCAAGATAGAGACTAAATAAAAGTTATGAGAGTAGATGTTATTTTTACATCTACTCTTTTTTTTTATCCTTTCTCGGCTGTGGCGACTCTCTCCCTGTCAGATTAGCGATTATTATAGTCTTTTCTGTGTGTGCGATAGCATTGGTGTTTTTCCTTTTAAAATCTTTTTTCATTAAAGGAATTATTTTAGAATAATATTGACAAATCAATTTTTTTATTATAAAGTTTAATTGTGCATATGCACACAACTTGGATAAAAGGTATAAAAGAGTGAGGTGATGGACATCTTCGGTGGAACTATTTAAAGATTATTGAATTCCGGAAGAAAAAAATTATCGACAGTTTTTTCAATGAAAAAGCTATAGTTATAAATATAAAACATTAAGTATTAAAATATAAGGAGGAACAATATGAAAATAGCTGTTTTGAGCGGAAAAGGAGGGACAGGTAAAACCACCGTAACTTCTAATTTCGCTATGAATATAAAAAATTCTATAGGTATAGATTCCGATGTGGAGGAGCCAAATTTACATATTTTTATGGAGATGAAAAATCCAACCTCTGAACCTGTATATACACTGTATCCATCTATCGACAAAGAACTCTGTAACCTTTGCGGTAAATGCGGGGATTTCTGTAACTACAATGCTATTATCCCTGCTAAAAACCAGGTAATCATCTTCAATGAAAGCTGTCATGACTGCGGCGGCTGTAAATTGGTCTGCCCAAATGGTGCTATCACATATGAAAAACGTGAGATTGGAAAAATATTTAAAGGCAGATCAAAATATAATACAGAACTTCATTACGGTCTTTTAAATATCGGTGAGATGTCAGGAGTAAAGATCATAGATCAATTAAAGAGATATTCTGATTTAGATAAAAAGACAGTTTTTATAGATTCTCCTCCTGGTACTTCATGTGCTACAGTGGCAGCAGTGGAAGATGTGGATTATGCTGTAATCGTCTCAGAGCCTACACCATTCGGAGTCAGTGATATGAAGATGGTTGTGGAAATGCTCCGGGAAATGAAGATCCCTTTGGGACTTATTATCAATAAAGCCGGATTAGGAGATGATGAGATCTATCGTTATTGTGAGGATGAAAATATAGAAATTTTAGGAGAGATCCCCTTTGATAAAAAAATAGCGGAACTCTACGCTGATGGGAAGATTTTTAGTGATTCACTTCCTGAATATCAAAATTTCTTTAACGATATCTATAAAAAAATAACAGAAAAAAGGAGATCGTTATGAATATAAATGAAATTGTAGTTATCTCCGGTAAGGGAGGGACCGGTAAAACCACCTTAACAGCCTCCCTCATCCCATATTTAGAAGATCTAATCATTGCTGACTGTGATGTAGATGCTCCGGATTTAAACATCTTATTGGATCCTAAAATAAGATCTATCCATAGATTTGTAGGATTAAAAAAAGCCATTATAGATAAGGAGAAGTGTATTAAATGTGGGTTATGTGAAAGACACTGTAAATTTTCTTCCATCTCAAAGGATATTATATTAACTTCATCTAAATGCGAGGGGTGCGGGGTCTGTGAGTTTATCTGTCCTGTAGATGCAATCTCAATGGAGGATGCAGTGGTGGGAGAACTCTATGAGTCCAGTACAACCTTTGGGAATTTTGTCCATGCAAAACTCATACCCGGAGAGGAAACCTCCGGAAAATTAGTGGCTGAAGTCAGAAAAAAAGCTAAGGCATTGGCACTTTTAAATAATAAAAAAAATATAGTAGTAGACGGGTCTCCTGGTATCGCCTGTAATGTCATCAGTTCTCTAACGGGAGCCAGTCAAATTGTCATAGTTACTGAACCTACTTTTTCTGGACTTCATGATCTGAAAAGAATCTACCAATTGACTAAAAAATTTAATCTCAAGGTGCAGGTAGTTATCAATAAATTTGACCTGTCCCCCTACCACAGTGAGATGATTGAGAAGTATTGTTCAAAAAATAATATTACAGTAGGATTAAAAATACCATTTACTAAAAAAATAGTGCAATCTATCGTCACTAAAACTATTCCCTCTGTAGGAGAGAAGGAATTTTTTAAAGAGATAGGGTTTTTTAAATTTATAGATGATCTAATCCGGTAAACACAGTTTTTCCAACAAACAACAAATTGTAAATAAATTAAAAATTGGGAGTGATGACAGGTGAAATCTACAGAAGAAATAATGGAAAATTTGATGTATACAAAAAAATTAATGGATCATTTTATGAATCCTAGAAATGTTGGAGTAATGAAAAATCCTGATGGATATGCAAGGGTAGGAAGTCCATCTTGTGGAGATATGATGGAGATCTTCTTAAAGATAGAAAGTGAAGTAATCATCGATGCAAAGTTTAGAACATTTGGATGTGCATCAGCTATCGCCTCCTCATCGGTCACTACAGAGATGATCTTGGATAAAACTATAGAAGAAGCATTACAATTGACAAATAAATCTATTGCAAAAAATTTAGATGGGTTACCGGCATCAAAATTACATTGTTCAGTCTTAGCTGAAGAAGTTATAAATGCAGCGATAGAGGATTATAGATCTAAAAAACACTAGTTTTACAAGGGGTAGAAGACTATCCCTTTTTTATTTGTATAATAGGGAAAAAAGACTAACTTCTTTTTCATTCACTTCTAACCTCTTACTTGAAAATACCTCCTCATTTCCCTTCTAAGGCCCCCTGGAAACTTCCCTTTGTAGATTTTTCATATTTAATATCCTAAAAAGGACAAATAAAAACAGTGGTAGAAATTTCTACCACTTTGAATATCCAAAATTATATATGATTATACACTAACTGTTATCCTATTCCTTTCCTGAAACTATATCTTTCCATCTTTTAACGATCTCTTTTTTACTCTTAGATGCCCAGTCAAAATCATAGTCAAGTAGTTTGATATCTGAAATTGGTCCCAATCCCTTTGGAAGAGCAACATCAGTTCTAACTCCTCTGATATTAAACTTTGTAGCTAAGGCTTCTTGAACCTCTTTACTTCCTACATAGTCTAAGAATAATTTAGCATTTTCTTCATTGACAGCACCTTTGATTAGAGCAGCACCATCAGCAACAACAGAAGTACCCTCAGATGGATATGCTATTTCAATGTGTCCACCGGCGTTTTTATATTTAACACCAGAACTTTCCAAAGTCAATCCGATAGAGTATTCCTTATCTACAACACCTTTAGGTACAGCAGATGAACCTCCTAAAACCTTACCGTCAAGATTAGCTATAAATTTTTTAACAAAATCAAACCCGGTTTCAGAATCTTTTCCAAAGGCAGTCAAAAGAGTGGCTGTGATTGTATAGGCAGATCCGGATTTAACAGGAGAAGCCATGGCTATTTTTCCATTCCACTTAGGATCTATTAGATCATTCCAAGAAGTAGGAGCTTCTTCCTGAGTTACAAGATCGGTATTGTAGATCATAACCATAGGTAAGACAGCAAAACCAAACCACTTATCTTCAGGATCTCTAAACAGAGGATCGATACTATCATGGTTTGCACTTTTATATGGTGCAAAATATTCTTTGTATGAATTCAGAGATTCAGCTCCTCCTCCAAAAATAACATCCCCCAAAGGATTCTCACTTTCAGCCTGGATTCTTTTGAGTAATTCTCCGGTACCTGCTACAACCAGGTTAACTTTTATTCCTGTTTTTTTTGTAAAACCATTGGTAACACTGTTGATGGCATCGGGGAAAAGAGGTGAATATACCGTGACTTCATTGCTTTTAGCAGGTATTTCATCATTTTTACTTTTTTCTTTTCCACAAGCTGTAGCTAACAGAAGTAATAGCGCCAGTACCAAATTTAAAAACTTTGTCGATTTTTTCATATAATCTCTCCCTAATAATATTTTATAATAATTCCAATAGTTATGATACTTGTATTGTTGAATTTATTCAATAAAAAAAACACGAAGTGTATGGGTACACTTTGTGTTTTTTACTACGAAATAATTATTAAAAAAGTGGTAGAAGTTTCTACCACTTTTAATTTTTAAAATTATCGCTTGTGCTATTAATTTATATTTTAATTGCAGAAATAAATTTATTTGGATGTGATAAGACCCTTTTCATACGAAATTTTTATTTGTTTATCCGTCAGAGGTATCATTTGGGTAAGTGTTCCTGTAAAAAGCTTTTCTTTATAATAAAGTTTCCCTCCTTTGAGTTCCAAATTAGGGTTGCCTATCTCAACCTCTTTTTTCATACAGGCTGTAAATATCAAAGCAATACACAGTATTAAAATTTTTTTCATAAATTACTCCTTAGTATATATATTTATCTTTCTTCAATTATTTTACCAATCTTTCTTTAAAAAGACAAATCTTCATATTTTTAAATTTTATGTCGTTATCGTAGTATTCCCTCAGGATTTTAATGTTTTTTTATTCTATACAAGTCGAATCGATTATCTATTTTTGAAATTTATTCTTGAATTTAGATGTATTACATATTATAATAACAAGATATCTTTTATAGAAAGATCTAAGAAAGAAGATAAAGTTATAAAGGATGCAGATATAAATCATTTTAGATGATCAAATGAAGTTGCTTTTTATTATGGAGATAAAAAACTTATATCTATAAAAAAAGAAAAATAGGAGGTAATTAAATTGAAAAAGAAAATATCACTATTAGTATTAGGTGTCATAGCTATCGCAGGGTGTAAAAGCATCGATCCATATACAGGTGAAGAACAGTTCAGCCAGACCAGTAAGTATGCTCTAGGTGGAGTCATAGCAGGGGCAGCCGCGGGACAAATAGCAGGAAAGGACACGGAATCAACATTAACGGGAGCAGCAGCAGGAGCTTTGGCAGGAGCTGGACTGGGATATTATTTTGACAGACAAGAGGCAGCACTGAGAGCAGAACTTCAAAGAACAGGGGTTTCTTTAAAAAGAGTTGGTAATAAATTGGAACTGGTTATGCCGGGAAATTTAACTTTTAATACCAGCAGTTCAGATATCAGAAGTGATTTTTACGAAGTATTGGATTCAGTATCTAAAGTATTGAAGGAATATGATAAGACTGATGTGTTTGTATCAGGACATACAGATAGTACAGGGAAGGATTCCTATAATATGGTATTATCTAAGAACAGGGCAGACAGTGTAGCCAAGTATCTTAAGTCAAGAGGAGTGCAGGGAAGCAGAATCACAACTGAAGGTTTTGGTTCTAAATACCCGGCAAGTTCTAATTCTACTTCACAGGGAAGAGCAAATAATAGAAGGGTTGAAATAGAAATAACAGCAAAGAAAGGCTAATTTTTTGATCTGTCTAAAATAACTCATTTAAGAGATTTGAGTCTTGTATTTTACAGGAACCAAATCTCTTACTTTTTATAAAATATGATGCACCACCTCGCAAAATTTTTTTAATAATCATCCCGCAAATTAAAATAATTTTTACCGACCACCAAGAATCATAATAAATTTGTTGTAAAAAAAAAACAGATTAATGAATTAAAAAAAATTAAGGATGATGAAATGAAAAAAATTATTAAAATGTTAAAAGAAAAGAAAAAAATATTAATTAACCTGATGGCAGTCAGCTTGATAGGATTAAGTGCCCTCACCGTGATTACATATATCGGTGTAAAGGATAAGGTAAATACCTATACCCTATCCGAACCGATCACAATATATGACAAGGAGGAAGAAGTAGTTGAAACTCTGTCGGTACATAAAGGGGAAAACGTCGAGATAGAAGACATTCCCATCCACTTTCAAAATGCCTTTGTAGCTGTGGAAGACAAAAGGTTTTATTCCCACTGGGGAATCGATATAAAAAGGGTGGGAAAAGCTTTTCTTGTAAACCTTTCAAAGGGCAGGATCGCCCAGGGAGGAAGTACCATCTCCCAACAGCTAGCTAAAAATGCTTTTTTAACAAATGAAAGAACCTTAAAGAGGAAGTTTAAGGAGTTGGTAATTACCTTTGAGATTGAGAGACTCTATACAAAAGAAGAGATCCTGGAAAAGTACCTCAATGAGATTTATTTTGGTTCGGGATCATATGGGGTAAGGGAAGCCGCCAGAGATATCTTTGATAAGGATATCTCTAAAATAAACCTCCCAGAAGCTGCAGTGCTGGCCGGTATTCCAAATAGGCCCAGTACATATAACCCCAGGACCAATCTGGACGAGGCATTGGAGAGGGGGCATCTCATATTAAAGCTTATGTTCAATCAGGGATTTATAAGTGAAAAGGAGTATAACAAAGCTCTCCAGCATAAATTTGTAAGGGAACAGGATCGTCCAGGGTTTTCCAGAAAAAGGAAAAATACTTCCATAATAGTAAAGAATGGAAGTAAAAAAAGATTAAATGCCAAGGCTCCGGATTTTACAGATATAATTGAGGACAGACTTTCTGATATAGTAGATATGGATATCATTTCCAGGGGAGGACTCAAGGTATATACAACAATAGATATGAAGATGCAGAAAGCTGCCAGGATGGCATTTAACTCCTACTCATATTTAAGAAAAAGTCCTAAACTTCAGGGAGCAATGGTGACATTGGATTCCAAAACTGGAGATGTAAGAAGTGTTATCGGAGGAAAAAATTATATATCCGGTAACTTTAACAGGGCTATAAACACAAAAAAGCAGATTGGTTCCACTTTTAAGCCCTTTGTATACTACACTGCTCTAGAAAATGGATATACTATGAACCAGATGATAGATGCTTCAACAGCATCCTATGGTAAGTGGACACCTGGAAACTACGGAGGAAAGAGGTATGGACAGATGACCCTTATGGAGTCTCTGGAAAAATCAGTCAATACTGCGGCTGTAAAGCTCCTAAAGGATGTCGGGATATCCAAGGTGGTAGAAAACTTTTACAGCACCCAGGTGGATATACCAATTGAAAACGATCTCACCACTGCCCTTGGATCTATGAGTGCTTCTCCCATAGATCTGGCTACCGCATATCTTCCCTTTGCCAATGGTGGATACGCCTACACTCCAAACTTTATAGTAAAGGTAGAGGATATCCATGGAAATACTCTATATGAGAGGGAGGATACAGAGACTATAAAAGCCCTAAAGGAGATAGATGTAGCCCTGACCACATATATGATGAAGGACGTTGTGGAAAATGGTTCTGGCAGAGGAGCTAAAATCACTTCCAGAAGGGGAAGATCTGTAGATCAGGGAGGAAAAACTGGTACCTCCAATGACTTCAGATCTGCATGGTATGCAGGATTTACCCCAGACTATGTTACAGTGGTCTATATGGGATATGATGATAACACCCCTATGCCAAAAGGATCATCTGGAGGAAGACTGGGGGCTCCCCTATGGAAAAATTTCTATCAAAGGATGATAGATGAGGGAATCTACTCCCCTACGTCCTTTGAGTTTTTAGATGAAAACATCGATAGAGGGGAACTCATAAAAAGGAGATGGACATTCGCAATGGTCAGCTGGGAAGACCTCCTAAGGAATACAGAAGATATGT
>CAZUGM010000026.1:0-15404 GCA_964619915.1 uncultured Fusobacteriaceae bacterium
TCTGCAACAGCCTTTTCTGTTTTAGAATTGAATAAAACTTTTGAAAATAAAAAGGAGGGCAAAATGAAGGTAAGAATTTATTATGGAAGTACTATAGGTGATACGGAATCAATAGCTCAAATCTTAGGAGAAAAGTTAGATGCAGAAGTGGTGCCTATATCCCAGGGGATAAAAAATATTGACCCTTTAGATTTAATTTTATTTGGATCTTCTACTTGGGGATATGGTGAACTTCAGGATGACTGGAGTGACAGGATCGGTATTTTAAAAGATGTGAATTTATCGGGGAAAAAAATAGGGGTTTTCGGAACCGGAGACCAGGAATCATATGGGGATACCTTCTGTGATGCTCTGGGTATTATAGCCAAAGCAGCCAGAGATGCCGGTGGGGAGATAATCGGTATGACTTCCAGGGAAGGCTATAGTTTTTCCGAGAGTAAAACCCTGGAAAACGAACAGTTGATAGGTCTGGCACTGGATATAAACAATCAGAATGATCTGACATCTTCCAGGATAGAAGGGTGGGTCGATCAGTTAAAAAAAGAGATATAGAAAAAAGCCTCTGACTTATGTCAGGAGGCTTTTTTTCTTTTATTAAAAAAAATCCGAACTTTATAAATTACTAATAAAGGAATTTTTTGTAATTTTTGGTAAGATATAGGGTATATATAAATAAAAAAGAGAGGTGATAGGTGTGGCAGATTTGAAAACTAGTTATATGGGAATTGAATTAAAAAATCCGATTATTATGGGAGCGAGCAATCTTTCCAGGGATTTAGAGTTTGTGAAGAAACAGGAAAAAAATGGAATTGGTGCTGTGGTTTACAAAACTATTTTTGAAAGGGATATTCAGCTTGAAAACTTAGAGATAAGCGAGGAGTTAAAAGAGTATGAGGAAAGAAATGCTGAGATGATAAATTTACTGCCTAAGATGGATGATTTTGGCCCTGAATCTCATATCTTAAAGTTAAAAGAATTGAAAGAAAACCTTTCTATTCCGGTCATAGCAAGTCTGAATGCTATAAATAAAAGTAACTGGATAGAGTATGCAAAAAAGATAGAGGAAACTGGGGTAGATGCAATAGAGATAAACTTATTTTATCTGCCTGAGAGTTTTGAAAAAAATAGTTCTGAAATTGAAAAAGAACAGGTTGAGATCATAGGGGAACTGAAAAAAGTAGTTAAGGTACCTATCTCTGTGAAACTTTCGCCCTATTATACAAACTGCCTGAATATGATAAAGCAGTTTAAAGAAGCTGGTGCAGATGGCTTTGTTTTGTTCAATAAATTTATTGAGCCTGAAATAGATATAAAAAATAAAAATTTCAAAGTTAAATGGAATATCAGCCATGGGGATGAAAACAGACATTCTCTCAAATTTATTGGGACATGTTACAATAAAATAGAGGCAGATATCTGTGCGGGAACAGGGGTAATGACCAGTGATGATATAATTAAAATGATACTTGTGGGAGCTCCTGCAGTAGAAGTAGTAAGTGCGCTCTATAAAAAAGATGAGAATGTAGTAGCGGAACTCCTGAAAGGATTGTCAAAATGGATGGATGAAAATAATTATGACTCTATCTCCAAATTCAGAGGAAGGTTGGCAAAGTGTAATGTAGGGGATCTATATTCCTATAATATCGCCCAATATCTGGATATTTTAAAAAGTCCGGCAGAGATATTAGATGAGCATAGAATTATCTAGATAAAAAAAGGTTCTTAGAAGATTTTTCTAAGAACCTTTTTTTTAATAGTCTGGCTACCTTACATTTTTATAGATATCTGCCCTTATTTTTCCACAACAACTTCACTGAGTTTAACTTTAAAATCTTCCCCCTTAATATTATCTACATGGACACTCTGCCCGAAAAAAGTAGAACTTTCATTGGGTTTTAAGTTATAAAAATTCATCTTTCCCACAGCATGGTAGGGGGTATTTTTATCTTTAAACAAAACAGTAATCTCTGCCTTTAAAATTTTTTCATCTGTATTATTTTTAATGATTCCCTCAAAATACTTCCTTCCTCCAATTTTTTCACTTAATTTAACGTTTAAAAGTGAGACTTTATCCAGGGTAAAATTATATTTTGGATGGTTGAAGGGGTTAAATGAGCCAAATGAGATAAAAGACAAAATAAAAAATAAAAAAACCAATTTTTTCATATATTTACTCCCTTTAAAAATAATATTATGACACTATCTATATACTGAAGAAGTAATCAGTTCCTATAAAAAATTAAATTTTTTTTTAGCCCATGATTTTTTTTTTGAAGTTATCTTAGAGACCGATCAGAATCTCTGCTCTATAATATTTTTATTTTTACGTGCCAATGGATCCAATGAATCTATTTTTAAAATAAAGTTATAGTCAGCGATAGCTCCATTGTAATAATCTAATCTCTCCTTTATTATTGCTCTGCTATGATATGCCTCTAAATATTCGGGGTTCAGCCTTATAGCTGCATTATAATCTTTCATGGCACCCTGATAATCCCCTGATTTAAACTTTAAATTTCCCCTGTTAAAATAATTGGTCGGATCCTTTGGATTAGATCTAACAGCTTTATCACAGTCTCTGAGTAATCTATTTTCCTTTTTTAACTTTATTTTTTCACCTAAATAATTATTTTGAATAACTTTCTGAACTAGAATCTTAAACATACTGCCCCCTAAAGAAACTTTGGTAACTGGCTGTCATATCCATTGCAGGACTCAGACCCTGTAGCTTTGCGTCACAAAGTTTCCCCTGTTTTGCCATTTTCAAAACTATTTATTTTTTTATGTTCATATTATAACAAAAATTAACAGATAACGCATTAACCATCAAAAAAATCCTCCTGCAGAATTGGATTTCTCTAGGTGGAGAAGGGCAATTTTACAGGATTAAATTTTTATAGGGTAATTTGGTATTTTTTTCTATGGAGATCAGGGAGATCCGGAACAAAGGGATATGAATTAGCAGGAATAACTTATGGGACCGAGTATATTAATATGATATCTATACAAAAGAATCTAAATCACCCAATAAAAAAGAGGAGGGAGAGTATGAAAAAAAGTTTATCTAAAAAACTAAAGTTTGCAGTTATAGGTTCCGGAAATGGAGGGCAAGGGATTGCAGGATATTTAGCCTATAAAGGTTATCAGGTTAACCTGTATAATCGAACGATAAATAACATAAATAAAATAAAAAATAGAGGATATATTGATTTAGAAGGGTGTATTAATGGACGGGGAAAGTTAAATTTGATTACAGATAGTATAGAAGAAGCGATAAAAAATACAGATATAGTTATGGTTGTATTGCCTGCTACTGCTCATAATTTTATCGCCAATAGAATCAGCCGTTTTATAACAGAGGATCAATATCTGGTATTAAATCCAGGGAGAACAGGGGGAGCATTAGAATTTAAAAATATTATGAAGAAACATGATCCCTTTAAAAATATCTGTATTGTAGAAGCCCAGACTTTATTGTTTGCATGCAGGGCTATAGAGGAAGGAAGGGTAAAGATCTTTAGCCAGAAGGCAGAAGTCAAAGTGGCGGCACTGCCAGCTTTAAAAACCAATAAATTTATCCATCTGATAAGCCAGGCTTTCCCAGAATTTACTTCTGCTGAAAATGTATTAGAGACCAGCTTTAATAATATCGGTGCAGTATTACATCCGATTCCTACTATATTGAACTGCGGAAGAATTGAAAATACAAAGGGTAATTTTCAGTATTATATAGATGGTATCACCCCATCTGTGGCAAAAATTATAGAGCAGGTTGACTATGAGCGGATGCTGGTAGCAAAAACTTTACGAATCAATGTTTTGTCTCTAAAAGACTGGCTGGAGTATACTTATAATACTCATGGTGATACGCTGTGTCAGTCACTCAGGAATACTAATGGATATTATGGGATCATGGCACCAGAAAATTTAGACACCAGGTATATTTTTGAAGATGTTCCTCAAAGTCTTGTACCTATCAGGGATATGGCAAAGCATCTGAGGATACAGACACCGACTATTGACTCTATAATTCATCTGGCATCTATCCTTCACAATACAGATTATTACCTCAGTGGAAGAACCATAGTTGATATGGGGTTGGAAGGTCTATCTTTGGAAGAGATAAAAGAGTTTGTAAAGACAGGTTATGTATCGGACACAAGGAGAGTGATAGTATAATGAAAAAATATGTTGGAGCAGCAATTGGGAACTGCGTTCATGTAGGAGGGGCCGTTAACTTTTTGAGACTTGCAGAGGAGGAGGGAAATTTCACAGAATTTTTAGGAGCAGCTGTAAGTATAGAAAAATTAATTAATTATATCCTTGAAACCTCCCCTGATGTGGTGACTATAGGATACAGACTGACACCTGATTCGGTAAAACCCCTGTTGAATGAACTTGAAAAATATATCTGTGATTATAAACTTGAAAATATTGAGTGGATCTTTGGAGGCACAAAACCTGTTGCAGAAATTGCAAAAGAGTATAAATTCTTTTTAAAAATATTTGACGGGACAGAAGATTTAGATGAGGTTATAGCTTATTTACGGGGGAATAATTTAAAGGATACTGTCATGGATGAACCTCAAAATATTATAGAAAGAATCAAATCTAAATATCCCTACCCCGTTATAAGACATCATTTCGGTCTCCCTTCCCTTGAAGAAACTAATGAGGGAATAAAAAAAATTGCAGAAGCACGGGTTTTGGATGTGATTTCCATAGGACCTGATCAAAATACCCAGGAAAATTTCTTTACACCGGAGAAGATGAATCATGATCTGGATGGTGCTGGAGGAGTACCTCTGAGAAAAACAGAGGATTTTGAAAAGTTATATCTGTCTGCCCAAAGGGGGAACCGCCCCCTTTTGAGATGTTACAGTGGAACAGCAGATATTTTTAGAACAGCAGAACTTCTAAAAAATACAATCAATAACGCTTGGTGTGCAGTACCGCTGTGCTGGTACAATGTTTTGGATGGCAGGGGAAAAAGACCACTGGATGTTTCTATTAGAGAGGGACAGGAGCTGATGAGGTGGCATGCTGAAAGAAATATTCCCATAGAAGTCAATGAAAGTCATCATTGGAGTCTTAGAGATGCCCACGATACTATTGGTGTAGCCATGGCTTATCTGGCAGCTTATAATGCAAAAAAAATGGGAGTAAAAAATTATATTTCTCAATATATGTTTAACGTACCTGCCTGCATCCACCATAGGATGGATTTGGCAAAGATCCTGGCAAAAGCTGAATTGATAGAATCACTGGAAGATGAAAAATTTAAAGTTTTTAGGGAGGTAAGAGCCGGGTTAGCAAGCTTGAGCACAGATTTAGATGTGGCCAAGGGCCAGTTAGCGGCCTCTACTTATTTAGCAATGAATCTAAAACCCCATATTGTACATGTGGTGGGTTTTAGCGAAGCAGATCATGCAGCAAAACCCGAAGATGTAATTGAAAGCTGTAAAATTGTAAGGGGAGTTATAAGATCCACCCTCTATGGAATGGCAGACATGAAACAGGATACTGTGGTACAGGATAGGAAAAATGAGTTGATAGAGGAAGCAAAATTTTTATTGAATACCATAAAATCATTGTATGTTGAAAGCGAAGATCCATGGAGTGATCCTGTGGTTATTTCAGAGATAATTAAAGAGGGAATTATAGATGCTCCCCATTTGAGGGGGAATAAAAATGCCAAGGGGACCTTGGAAACAAGAATTATAGATGGGAAATGTATGGCATATTCCAGAATTCTAGGAAGAGCTGTATCGGAGAGGGAGAGATTATCAGAATTACTGGATCTAAAAAAAAGATAGTCCTATGGACTATCTTTTTTTACAGATCTGATACTTTATACTCTGAACACTCTTACCATATAATTTTACCCGTATCGGAATTTCCATAAATATAGAGGTAGATGATATTACAGGAGAAATTACTGATTTATTTAAATTTACTCCAAAGAATAGTTTAAATATAAGACAGGAAACAAAAAATAGAAAAGGATTTTAACTGTTTTATGCAAATTATTAAGTATAGGGTTAAAAAAGTTTAGAGGTGTTTTTTAAGAAATTAATTTTCAATAAACTATTAAAACTGCAAAAAGGAGTTAGTATGGAAAAAGAAAAAATAATAGAGGTCTCAAACCTTTCTAAAATATATAAAACGGGGGAACTCCCATTTAAAGCATTAAAAAATATAGATTTTCATATAAATGACGGGGAATTTGTAGTTATTTTAGGGCCCAGCGGAAGTGGGAAAAGTACTCTTTTAAACTCCCTCGGAGGGATGGATAAACCCACCACAGGAAAAATTCTTGTGGGTGGAAGGGAGATAAGCGGATACAACAATAAACTGCTGACTGAATACAGAAAGGATGAAATTGGATTTGTTTTTCAATTTTATAACCTTTTATCCGATCTGACAGTTAAAGAAAATGTGGAATTAGCTGTAGAGATCTGTAAAAATCCCCTGGATATCGATGAAATCTTAAACAATTTAGGTTTAAAAAATAAGAAAAATAACTTTCCCTCTCAATTGAGCGGGGGAGAGCAGCAGAGAGTTTCCATAGCGAGAGCTGTAGCTAAAAACCCGGCTATCTTACTCTGCGATGAGCCAACGGGAGCTTTAGACTATGAAACCGGGATAAAAATTTTAAAAGTTTTAACGGAAATAAATAAACAATTCAGAAAAACCATAATAGTTATCACCCATAACTCCTCCATAGGAAGGATTGCCGACAGGATCATCTATCTAAAGAGCGGAGAGATAACCCACATTATAGAAAATAGTTCTCCCAAGAGTGTAGATGATCTGGAATGGTAGTGAAAAAACTGGATTTAAGACTCCTGAGATTTATGAAAAAAATGAAGGGACAGGTTATCAGCACTTGTTTTGTAAGTATGGTGGGAATAATTTTATATACAGCTTTAAATTCCACAGCCATTAATATGTCTAATACTCTGAACAGTTATTATGAGGTGAATAACTTTCCGGATTTGTTTATATCTGTTGTGAGGATTTCAAAGAATAAACTGGATCTTATTAAAAAAATGGAAGGTGTTGAAGAAGTTGAGGGACGTGTAATGACAGAGGTTCAGATGAAGGTAAAAAAAGGCGAGCCATCTGTAGAGCTGAGATTTTTGGGGGTTGACGAGGAAAAAAAACTGAGCCGGCTGACCATTGTTTCAGGGAGGGAGATAAAAGCAGACAGGGAGGTCATACTGCTGAATAAGTTTGCTGAAGATAAAAAATTAGAGATCGGTGACAATATAAGGGTGCAGATAAATAAAAAGGAGTATATATTTAAAGTTGTGGGGTTGGCTGAACAGCCTGAGTATGTATACCTCATGAAGGACGAACAGAGTATTTTACCCCCTCAGGGTAAATTTGGAGTGGTATTTATAAGGGAAGAATTTTTACAGAATGCCCTTGCATACAGATCACAGTACAACGAGATATTGGTGACCCTGAAAGATAAAAAAGAGATAAAGGGTATAAAGGATCGACTGGAGGACAAGCTGGATAAGTATGGGTTGAAGAGGATAGTGGAGAGGAAAAATCAGCTGAGCAACAGAGCTATAAGTGACGAGATAAAAGGTCTTTATGACACTGCCACAGTTGTTCCCATGATGTTTTTGATCATAGCTGCCGTTATCATATCGACTATTATTTCCAGGATGGTGCAAAATGACAGGATGACAATAGGAATTCTTAAAAGTTTGGGATATTCCGATTATGAAGTCCTTTTCCACTATATTAAATATGCTGTATTTATAGGAGGAGCGGGGGCTCTACTGGGATCGATTGGAGGTTTATATCTGTCCAATCTAATGACTGAGATGTATGCAGGCCTTTTCAATCTGCCTTTTTTAATAATGAAAATTTATTATAGATATATTTTGGGGGGACTTGTCATCTCGATTATTATTACTGTGATAGCAGGGATGGCCGGGGCAAAAAAAACATTGAAGATCATGCCCTCAGAATCTATGAAACCGGAAGTACCCAGGGGAGGGAAAAGAATATTTTTAGAAAGGATTGAAAAGATCTGGAAAAATATAAAATTTTCCTGGAAGATAGTTATCAGAAATATTTTTAGGAACAGAAAAAGATTTATTACGGTGGTACTGGGGGTCTCTATAACCTACATGGTTACAATTTTTCCATACTATCAAATCAGTATATTTTCCCAGATATTTGATGAACACTATGGAAAATTTCAGACAGCTGATTATAATATTAATTTTACAGACCCGTTGGAGAAGAGTGCCATATTAGATTTGAAAAATACACTTAAAATAGACAGTATTGAGGGGAAGATAGAGTATCCCTTTGAATTAAAAAACGGGTGGAAATCCAAAAATATTCCTATTGTTGGGCTGAAACCTAAAACAGAATTTTATAATTTTAAAAATCTCAGGGGGGAATCTATCGAGCTCCCTGGGGATGGAATCCTCCTAACGGAAAACCTGGCCAGAAAATTAGATTTAATGAGGGGGGATTATGTTTTGATCAAAAATTTCATTCCCGGAAGAGATGATTTAGAGGTAGAGGTCAGAGATATTATCAAACAAAAGTTGGGGATCAACGGGTATATGAACATCCACTATATGGAAAAATACTTGGTTGATAAGGATATGGTTACAGGTGCCCTTATACACAGTAAAAATATAGACAGATCAAAGATTGAAAATGGTAAAAATATAGCCTCTGTGGAATCAACCGAAGATCTGATAAATACTTCCAAAGAATTTTTGCAGATAACCATGGGAAGTGCTTTTATTATGGTGATCTTTGCAGGTATCATGGGGTTTGGAATCATCTATAATGCAACGATCATAAGTATTTCCGAAAGAATAATTGAATTTTCAACTCTGGAAATATTGGGGTTTTCCAAGATGAAGATATTTAAACTCATTCTTAAGGAAACTATTTTGATGGCTGTATTTGGAATTTTAATGGGGATTCCTCTGGGGATAAAAACTGTAAAACTTCTGGCCCATGCCCTCCAGTCCGACCTCTATACCCTGGATCCTAATCTGCCTGTAAAAATACACCTCATCACCACAACTACCACTATATTTTTTATAGCTTTATCGCAGCTGTTTATGATAAAAAAAATTAATAATTTAGATCTTTTAGAGGTACTAAAATCAAGGGATTCTTAGGGAGGACTTATGAAAAAAAAATGGATTATAATTCTTTTAGTGGTTGCTGCAGCTGCAATCTCGGGCGTAATTTTTGAAAAAAAAGAGGAAGTGACGGTGTTTGATGTAAAAAAGGGAAGGGTAATAAAATCCATTGAAGAAAGCGGCACTGTGAAGGCCGAGGACCAGAGAAATATCTACTCTAAAATCAATGGAAGGATAATAGAGATCTATAGAGAGGAGGGGGATCTTATTGATAAAGATACAGTTTTGGCGGAACTGGACATGAAAAACACCGATTTTTCAGAAAAAGAGCTGAAAGAAAAAATAAATTTATTAAAATCTGAATACAGGATCAATAAGAAGAGGATAGCTTTAAACATAGAAAGGAATGAGACTCTTTTTAATGAAGCTGAACGGATCTATAAAATAAAGAAAACTCTGTATGATGAGAAATATATCTCTAAAGATGAGTACCAGAAAGCATATGCTGAATATCTCATAGCGGAAAAAAAGCTTATAGAGGTCAGGGAGGAGTACAAGAGATACACCTCCAATCTGTATGTTACCAGTTATAAAAGTGATGAAAAAGTTTTAAAGAATGAACTGGAAAAAACCAAGGTAAGGAAGGAGGACAGTTTAATTTTTGGAGGGTTAGACGGGATCTTATTGGATGTTTTTATAAAAAAAGGAGAGTATGTAATCCCGGGAACCAAACTCTTTGAAGTGGGAGCAAAGGACAGTTACTATATAGAAGCTGAAATTCTGGCAGAGGATGCAATAAAATTAAAGGTTATGAATAAAGTCATTATAGGGAATGGGGAGGAATTTCCCCTTGTTCATGGGTCTATTTCAAAAATTTACCCTAAAGCTTTCGAAAAAATTTCAGATCTGGGTATAGAACAAAAAAGAGTAAAGGTTGAGATCGAGTTTGACAGACCTGTCCTGAATTTGATGGTGGGTTATGAAGTGGACATTGAACTGATCGAAAGAGCAAAAGAGGGGGTGATAGCGGTCCCTAAAAATAGTGTGTTTAAATACCGAGGCCAGGACTGTGTCTTTAAGATTTTGTCCGGGAAAGCTGTGCTATCCCAGGTGAAGGAAGGATTAAAAGGAAAGGACAGGGTAGAGATATTGGATGGGTTAGAGTCCGGGGACAAAATAGTGGTATCTCCTTCCAATGAATTGAAGGATAACGGGAAAGTGAAAATTATCGGTGAAAAATAAAAAAGGAGGAAGCTGATGAAAAGATTTTTTTTAATCCTGCTGCTTCTATCCAATTACTGTATTTTTGCCCAAAGCAAAGTTACCCTGGAAGAAGCGATCGACTTGGCCTATAAAAATAATTATAAGTTCAAAAATATTCAGATAGAAAACAATAATATTGAACTGGAAAAAAATCAGGCCTACAAGGAGGCTCTCCCCTACATCACTTATAAGGGGACCTATATTAAAACAGATGAGGAGAATCAGGTAGACTTTACCGATGGAACCCTGACAGACCAAGGGGTTTTTCATGAAATCTCCTTGAACCAGCCTATCTATAGCGGAGGGATGATAGTATCCAATATAAAGATAGCTGATATTTTTAAAGAGATCGGTGATCACAGACTGATGGAGGAAAAAAGCCGTTTAAAGCTGGCTGTCATAACTAAATATTCCCAGATAGTTACCCAGAAACATATTATCAGGGTCTATGAGGAAGCGGTGGAAGAGATGACATTTTCCTATAGAAAAGCCCGGAGAGAGTTGGAGCTGGAGTATATCTCAAATGCAGATTATCTGCCGTTAAAAAGCAGCTATATTGATTCAGAATCAAAACTTTTGGAGGCGAAAAATCAGCTGAGGATATATTTAATAGAATTTGAAAACCTTCTCGGCCTCCCTCCCTCTGAAGAGATAGATGTAGAAGAGATCAAACCCCAAAGATACAGTCTTGAAACTATCAATTTAAAGGATGACTTGGAGACAGCTTTGGCAAACAGCAGGGAGAGCAGGATAATTAATTTGAACAGAGAAGTCACAGAGGAGAGGAAGGTCGCGGCCAGGGCAGATCTGCTCCCTGAAATCAATGCTAAATTAGCATATAATGCAGATGACAGGCATTTTAATTCCTCGGGAGATAAGTGGTACTGGACTACCGGGATTGAGATTAACTGGAGACTTTTTGATTTCGGGAAAAGTTATGACTCCTACTCTAAAGCGAAAAATGAGGTGGAAAAGGCTGAAAACAAAAAGGTGATGGAACTGAATGATCTGGAAGTAAAGATCAAAAGAAACTATATAGAATTGATTAAAACCAGCGATATATTAAAATCCCAAGGTGCCAAACTGGAAGCCTCCCAGGAAAATTTCAGGTTACAAAAAAAATTATACAGCCAGGGGCAGATCTCGACAATTGAATATTTAATCTATGAAAGCCAGCTGAATAACAGTAAATTATCCCTCATACAGGCAAACTTAAACTACTATATTGCCTATGAAAAGTACAGGGAAGATTTAAGATAAAAGAGGAGGGATAATTTAAAATCATCCCTCCCTGTCTATGGGTTAAAAGAACCCTTTATTTAATTTATTAAATAGATAATGACTCCCAGGGTTATGATAGACAGGATAGTACCTATGATAGATGCACTGTTAGATTCAATTTCATAGGCGCCATACTGGGAAGCAAGCATAGGTGCTATGGCAGCTGTGGGAATAGCTGAAATAAACAGAAGCTCCTTGAAAACTTTTCCCCTTACACCGAATAAAACCAGTAGAATCCAGAAAACCAATGGGGTAGCTATATTTTTCATAAAGATCATGAGACCTATCTCCCTGGACATAGTTAATTTGGAATTGGAGATCCCTACTCCCATGACAAATAGTGCTATGGCAGGTGCTGTATTTCCAAGAAGAAAAAATGTCGAGTGTAAAACTTCCGGCAGATCAAGACTGAAATAAGAAAAGATCAATCCGGCAACAGGAGCTATTATCATAGGGGTATTTAAAATTTTTAATATATGTCTCAGTGGATGGACATCCTTGTTTCTGTGGGTCTCGATAGTAACTACAGTAAGGGAAAGCAATAAAATACTGGCAACGATTGTAAAGGTAATGATCATGGTCATAGCAGTCTCACCATATAATTTTACCAGCACCGGAATTCCCATAAATGTAGCATTTGGGAAAGATGAGGTTACAGCAGAAATTGCTGATTTATTTAAATTTACTTTAAAGAGCTGTTTAAATATAAAGTAGGAACCAAAAAACAGGGTGGTCAGTCCCAATATAATTACAGATAAAACCCTGAAATCAGCAAAATTTTCTATGGGTGTTTTTAAAGTTGTATCGAGTAATAGAAGGGGCAGACTGATCTTCGTAACAAAGTTGATCAGTGATTTTCTGTGTTCAAATTCTATAACCTTACTTTTCCCGGCAAGCCAGCCTATAAATATTACTAAAAATATAGGCAGGATCCCCCCTATAATGGTATTTATCATATATAATAACCTCTCTTTTTTTCTATTTGTATTTACTCTGTCCGGAGAAGCTGTCTTTATCTGACAAAGTGAGTATATATCTCAACTCCTCCAAATTTTTTATTTTATTCTTCACAATAACAATAACATTAAAAGTTTTATATGTGAAGCAGTTTCCATATGGTTATGTGGTTTCACTGTAGAAAGTATTGGGGAAGGAAATTTTTGGATGAAAATAAAAAAACTCCTGCAAAACCAGATTTCTCTGGGTGCAGGAGAAGTTATAACTTTAAACCTCTGACAAGTTATATTATTTAATTACTTGAGATTCTATACTTTAAATTTATATAACTTGGTTATATAAATTTATATCTATAGATTCTGCTAATTCAATTAATTTTGAAATATTTGTCTTGAAATGATCAGATTCTTCATGAAATTTAACAGCTTCTAAACTTTTCCATTCTTCTATAAATGTTAAAGTAGAAGGGTTTTCAGTGTCTTGAAATAAACCATATGAAACATTCCCTTCTTCATTTCTACTTGCTTCTGTTAAGACTGAAGCTACCTTTAAAAAAAGTTCTATATTATCTTCCTTTACATTTGCTTTTGCTGTGATTTTTATCATATTTTTTTCTCCTTTAATATTTATTTTACTATAAGGTTTTAATAAAATTTAATTATATCTTTTATTTTTTCCTGATTAAAACCTTCGATGGGGCAAGAATCTATCCAGGCAATAGTGTCTGTCACATATTTTCTAGAGCTATATGCGCATCTTACCTGCCCGATCTGTAACCTTCTTTTAAAATCATTACTTTTTTGGTCTGGATACAGAATAACACTAAGAAGGTCATGTGTCAAGTAGTTCCCACGCAGTTTTCACTGGAGAGAGTGCTGGGAAGTAAAGTTTTGGAGGAAAAAAATCTCCTGCAAAACCAGATTTTTCTAGGCACAGGAAGAATTTTTGCTAATCTATTTTTTACTTTTAAGAATACTTATATTTTAGTTATGTTATACCATAATTTAAATATTATATTTTAAAATTCCAGTATTATTTTTTACTCATGACAAGATCGATAAGTTCAATCTTAAAGTCTCTTCCATCCATATCCAAAACTTTGGCATGGGTTTTAAATTTTATTTTTTTATTGGGGAGGAGGTTAGAGACCTTTATCTCTCCTACAGTATAGTAATTATTGTTCCGGGTAAGATTTTTATCCCTGAATTTAATATGGAATCTTGCATATTCTATTTTTTTTAAGCTTTTATTGCTGATTACCCCTGCCAAACTCCTTACTCCGTTACATTTTCTGCTTATTTTAATCTGTAAAATATCCACATTTTTAAATCTGAAATCATATTTTTGAGAACCAAATGACATAAGAGATAAAGTGAAAAACACTAAGATAATTTTTTTCATACGTATTCGTTCTCCTTATAAAGTATTTTATTCCTATAATTTTATACAGGGGAAGGAATAAGGTACCTATAAGATTAAATTTTAATAATTTTTAATATTGCCTATTAAAATTCATAGCACGCGGATCAGATCTTATAATAGCTATGATTTTCATTGATTAGATTCTTTTTATCACGAATTACACAAAGCTTATTAAAACCTTTTTGGAACACAGAGATTCACCGAGGCGAGATGAGAGGTTCACAGATTTCCTCAGATTATTAAAACTAAAATCTTTACACGAAGCTCACGAAGAAAATCCTAGAAAGACCACTAAGAAATTCTCTTTCTTGGTTTTAACTAAAAATTTAAAATCCTCCTACAGACTAGATTTCTCTAGGAGCAGGAGGAGATGAATATATCAAATAATATTTTTCTGGGTGTCAGTACAGTTTCTATGAATGCTGCCGTTATTCTTCCAGAATAACTTCGGTAAGTTTTACTTTAAAATCCCGTCCGTCAATATCATTAACTAGAATTCTTCTCCCCTCAAAACTAGAACTTTCTTTAGGCCTTAAATTAGAGAAGGTCATTCTTCCGGCAACACGGTATGGAGAATCTTCATCTTTAAACACTACAGTAAACTCCACTTTTTTAATTTTTTTATTTGTATTATTTCTAACAATTCCTTCAAAATATCTCTTTCCATGTTTTTTTCTGCTTACTTTGACATCTATGAGGGAAGCTTCCCTAAATCTAAAATCATACTTTTTGGAACTGAGGAGGGGTTTGCTCAGATACCTACTCTCGCCAAATAACATAGCAGACAAAATAAAAAATAATAAAACTATTTTTTTCATATGAATCTTCCTCCCTTTAAAATTTTTTCATCATTTTAATGTTATACTAAAAAACAATCAGATTCCTAGAGGATTAAATTTAAAGATCTTCCTGCAGCAGCACAGGAGTTTTAAAACCTAATTCCTTACACTAAGCTCACAAAGAAAAACGTTCTTCATACTCCACCTGTTTCCGCCTCTAGCTTTAAAGGCGGACAAAGCTAATTTTTATGTTTTTGTCTGAAGTTTATAGTCGTTATACTTCGGCAGTAGTGTTTCTACAATAACAATTGTGACAGTAGGATTGCCTTCAAAATTAAAGAGGATAAAGCTCCGTGTACTCTCTTTATTCCTTCGTGTATCTCTGTGTCCAGGATTTTCATTTGTATATCGCTCTTCGTAGGAAGAGTTCTGTAAAAGTAGAGTCGCCTTCAAAATTAAAAAAATCTAAAAATTTTTAAATCCTGCTTTTTCATAGTTTTTGATCCGTGTATATATTTATATATCCGCGTTCTATTTCTTTTTCATATTTTAAACTTAATTCAACTTG
>CAZUGM010000027.1:0-14916 GCA_964619915.1 uncultured Fusobacteriaceae bacterium
AAGTTTTCGTCAACACTTTTTTTTATTTTTTATGAAGTTTTTTTTTACTTTTTTTTCTGAACGCTCTCAAACCCAAATTTTTCAAAGGTTTTATTATTTTTTGCGAAAAAAATTTTTTTATTTTTTTTTACTTTTTTTTATTTTATCTATTAAATTTTTTAATGTTTTTTTATTTTTTTCATGTTTTTTTTCATTATATTCTATAAAAATTTTGTTTTTAGGGTAATTTAATTGAAAATATTCCATGGTAATATTCTCTATTTTCATCTCAGGAAATATTTTTTTTAGATTTTCTCCTAAAAGAAACATATAAACTTTTGTCTGAATATCCTCCTCCATAACTTCTTCGTTATATGGATTTTTATTGGTTTTAAAATCCACTATCTTTAATTTATCATCTTCTATAACAAGGAGGTCATATTTCGCCATAAGCCTGATCCCATCTTTATCCTGTCTTATCTCAAACTCACTTCTGCAGTCTATCTCTTGAGGATATTTTTCTGACAAAACACCCATCCATTCCAAAAGCTGTTTATCTTTTATATAGAAGTAATCTTTCATCCCATTAAAATACCTTTCAGCTAAGGTATGAAAATTTGTTCCCCTCTCTATACTTTTTTTTAATTCAGGGTCTACCCCCTTCCCCGATATACCATCTATATAGACAGATTCAAACATCTTTGGACACCGTTCATATATTCTCAATGAATTCTGACTATAATAAAAAGATTTATCCATATATTTCAACTCCCATCTGTTCAAAGATTCCTTCAGTAGAATCAATTCATGAATTGACCCTACTTTATTGATTAATCCTGTTCTTTACAAACTTCTCTATCTCTCCCAAATAATACACTCCATTTTCCGCATTCCCGCTGATCATGAGATATTCCCTGGCTCTGGTTATCCCCACATAGAGAAGCCTCGTATTTTCTGCCAGTTTCTCCAGCTTATTCTTTACTATCCCTATCTCTGTATCTCTATCTATAAATTCCCTCTCAAATTCTTTTTCTACAAAAATTTGAGGATATTCGTATTCCTTCTTCAGATAATAACACTGGCCATAGTTAGTTTCATTGAGATGTATAGGGAATGTTCTGTTGTCCACTCCTACCAGATAAACAAAATCCCATTCCATCCCCTTACTCCTATGGTAGCTGGATAAAGTTACTTTGAATTTTTCTTTATTTTCTAAAACCCCTTCCTCTTCCACAGCCTTAGCCATATAACTGAATTCACTATTCTTTGCTTTTTTTAGATTAGAGGCCAGATCCAGTAAACTCCATTTAGGGTTATATTTCAATATTTTTTTCAGATCATAGGATATTTTTTCTATCAACAGTTTTTTTTCACCATGGATTTCAAATATCTCTCCTATAAAAACAATCACCTTTTCCAGTGAACTCTGATTCAGATCCAATACAGCCCGAATTTTTTTTAAAACAGCTTTATATTTTTTCAATGAAAGTTTGTCCAGTTTCGGATATTCTTCACCATATAGAATATCTTCCAAAAGATTAGATCTTATAAACTGGGAGATTATTTCCCTGACTTCCCTCTCATCACCTGCAAAAAAATTATCTTCCAGGAGTTTAATCAGTCTTTTATTTTCAAAGGGTCTGGCCAGATATTCTAAAAAATCTCCTAAAAAATTCATAAGTTCCAGTAAACTCTCCGGAATATCGCTGAGGATTTGAAAATCTATCTTTTTTCTCCTAAATATCCTGGCTATCTCATCTATTCTGTAATTAGTTGGCAGAAGAATCCCCACACTCTTCTCAGGATATTTTTTTATAAACCCCTCAACTCCCCTTATGAGCCTGTCTCTTTCCTCCTCCCATCCCAAAACTTTTATGGTTTTTATTCCATATCCATCTATCTTTGGATTAGAAGGGGTCTCATTCTCCAATACAGCCTTTATGATCTGTGGCTGCAAGGCTGACCTTACCTTTTCAAGGGGATGTCTCAGAGTCACGATCTGCACCAGATGATTAGCTACCTCTATTATACTTTTCGTACTTCTCCCTGCAGTAAACATCTCCACCTTTGGATTAGATCTTATAAATTTTTTAAATATCTCCGGGGAGCTGGAAGTAAAAGTCCCCAATATACTCTGATTGGGATCTCCTACTTTGACCAAATTTCCATTTGTAATCAAATTTATTATCTTATTTTGGAGGGTGTTGCTGTCCTGAGCTTCATCTTCAAAAATATATCTGTATCTAGACCTGAGTTCCTCTGCCAGAACAGGGGTCTCTTTCAACAATTTATAGGTGTAAAATAAGATATCATCATAGTCGAGGATCCCATCTTTTTTACACTTCAGGTCATATCTATAAAATAACTCTCCTACAACCCTCAATAAACTGTCTTTCCTGTATTTTTTACTGTAACTATATAACCTTTTAGCTGTCATTCCCTTATTCTTCATCACACTGATCATCTTTAAGGTTAAGTTGACCAGTTCCTTATCCCATCTGACCTGTATCCCGCTTCCTCTGTACTTAGGATCTAAAAATGAATCCAGATCTTTGGGGTTTTCCCTCCGATACTCCATCACGACCAAGCTCATCAAATAATATCTGTTGGCATCTGTCATCGTCTGAAACCCCTCTGTGATCCCCACACTGTCCCCGTATTCCCTTAGAAGATCCGCCCCTACCTTATGGATAGTTTTTATTTGAAATCTTCTGTAGAGCTCATATTCTCCTCTTTTTTGAAGCAGTTCCATTATTCTATGTTTAAAGTTATTTACAGATGAATTCATATAGGTTAAGATCAGTATTTCCTCCTCTCCCTCCAGTTCTTTCACTAGTTTAGCAGCTAATCTGCTGAGGATAAAGGTCTTTCCACCTCCGGGAACTGCCGGAATAGCCATCTTCCCACAAGTGTAGTTCATAATCATTTCCTGTTCCCGTCTATATCTGATCTTTTCCATAACTCCTCCTGCCTTCTCTCTTTTTTTAATTATATATTTTTTTTATTCCAACTCCTAATTTTAATTTTCTCCACTTCAAAAACGAACCACTTTTAACCACCAAAAACTTAAAATTTACGCTTGAATTTTAACCGCTAAAATTGTATACTATCTTTAACAAATAAGAGAAAAAAATCACATAGAGTGGTTGAGGGGGATAAAAATATGAGATATAGAGTCGTTTTAGAAGAGAAAAAAAAGAACAAGGTTGAGATAAAGACAGTAACTTGCCACGTAGGAATGAAGGGGAATATCGAGGAATACGCTAACTATTTTTCATACGACAATAAATCTACAATCTTAAGTGTCTATAAATAAATTATTACAAAGAGGCTTTGCCTCTTTTTTTTATACTGAAAATACAGATAGTTTTAAAGGTATCAATAAAAAATTTAAATATCTTGAATTTAAAGAGGAAATTTAAATTTTTATTTAATAAGTTTATAGTATACAATTACTATTAAGGTATTGTTTATATTTTAACTCAGAAATTCAAGGAGGAATTTATGAAAAAACTTATATTTTTATTTTTAATCATCTTTAGCGTTATCACCTTTGGACAAAAGCCTTTAGTGGTAGGAATGGAACTGGCCTATCCTCCATTTGAAACTACCGATAAATATGGCAATCCCAGTGGTTTTAGTGTAGACATGGCCGCAGACCTAGGAAAATACCTGGGCAGAGAAGTAGTCATCGAGAATATGGCATATGGAGGTCTTATCCCCGCATTAAGGACTGAAAAAATCGATATCATCCTATCGTCTATGAGTATCACAGACAGAAGAAAGAGATCCATCAATTTTTCCATTCCCTATGCAAAATCAAATCTCGCAATATTAGCCAACCAAAATAGCGGGATAAAGGATCCCATGGATCTGAATCAAAAAGGCAAGAAAGTAGCTGTAAAAAAAGGGACTACAGGTCATGTGGTAGCTATGAAGACCTTCCCAAAAGCTGATATCTTAGTTTTTGAGAAGGAAAGTGCCTGCATCTTGGAAGTTACCCAGGGAAAGGTGGATGGTTTTATATATGATCCGCTGACAATTTTAAAAAATTGGAAAAAAAACAAAAGCACTACTGAACCTGTCTTAAAACCCTTTGAAGAAACTCCTCAATATTGGGCTATTGCATACAGTAAAAATAACAACGAATTAGGAGAAAAAATAAATAAATTTATAAAGAGTTATAAAAAAGATGGAAGTTTAGATAGATTAGCTGACAAATATCTTGCTGAACCTAAAGAAGAATTTGAAAAAAGAGATATACCTTTTTTCCTATAACATATGAAAATTAAAGACTTATTCTATGCCAAAGATGATAAATTCAATATAACTTTGTCAGCAAAAATAGTTAATACTTCATTCATCTTAATCATAGGAATTATATTTTGGAACTATGCTTTCAGCAGATTAAACTATGAATCCCAAGGACTTTCTATCTTTTTAGAATTTAAATATAAATTTCTCTTTGGTTTTTTTATAACCATTATGATCTCTATATTTTCTTTAATTTGCAGTCTAATCATCGGCAGCCTTTTAGCTATGGGTCAAAAAAGCAGATTTTTACCCCTTCATTATTTCACCAAAATCTTCATCGAGATAATCAGGGGAACCCCTCTTATTGTCCAGGTTTATCTGTTTTTCTATGTAGTTGGAACCGCATTGGATATAAATAATCGTTATGTCATGGGGGTCCTTATCATGGCTACCTTTTCCGGTGCATATGTTGCTGAGATTATAAGGGGTGGGATAGACAGTATCGATAAAACACAGATTGAATCAGCAAAAGCTTTAGGATTCACCAACTTTCAAAAATATAGATATATAATCCTGCCGCAGGTTATAAAGAGAGTTATGCCCCCCCTTGCAGGACAGTTTGCATCCCTTATCAAAGATTCATCCCTTTTATCTATAATTGCAGTAAATGAATTCACAAAAAACGTTCAGGAAGTAGATTCCATTACATTTACTCCCATTGAAAATTATGCCGTGTTAGCTCTGGGATATATCTTGTTGACCTATCCTATCTCCCACCTATCAAAAAAATTAGAAAAGAGGTTTTCATATGGAGATTAATATATCAAATTTAAATAAAAAATACGGTGATCAGATTGTTTTAAATAATTTAGAGCTGGATATAAAAGGTGTACACTCTCTGGTTATCATCGGCCCTTCTGGAGGAGGTAAATCTACCCTCCTACGAATATTAGCAGGATTAGAGATCCCGGAAAAAGGAGATATTACCATAAACAATAAAAATCTATTATTTAAGGAGGCATCTCTGCACAACTACAGAAAAACCATTGGTGTGGTGTTTCAAGCATTTAATCTTTTTCCCCACCTGTCGGCGATAAATAATATCACCCTGCCCCTGGAAAAAGTTCATAAGATCAAAAAAAATGAAGCAAATCTTCGGGCTAGAACTCTATTGGACAGATTTCAGTTGGGAGAGCATGGTCATAAATATCCCTCCCAACTATCAGGAGGACAACAGCAACGGGTAGCAATAGCCCGGGCTGTTGCTCTTGATTCTCAATTTTTGCTCCTGGATGAACCTACTTCGGCATTGGACCCGGCTCTAACTTCCGAGGTCTTAGACAGCATTTTAGAGTTAAAAAAAGAGAAAAAAGATTTGATATTAGTGACCCACGAGATGGGGTTTGCCAAAAATGTAGCTGACTATATCCTTTTTATCGATGGAGGCAAGATTGTAGAAGCCGGAGAAGCTGATTCAATGTTCAGCAATCCCCGGACTCCTGAATTAAAAGAATTTTTAGGAAAAACATTAAAATATTAAAAAAAATGATACTTTTTTTCATACTCAATGAAAAAAAGTATCATTTTTTTATTTCAGCCCCCTATGAAAGCTTCTTTATCTCTATCCCTTTATCCTCATAGATTAATTTAACCAAATGCTCCTTGTCCGTATAGAATAATATCTTTTTCTTTTTAGTCTGTTTTTTTATATAATATTCTACCCTACAGGCCTCAGATTTTGTTTTTGTCTCCCAAAGGGAAAAGAGTTCAAAAGGTCCCCTTCCCCTTGTATATTTAGCTCCCTCTCCACACCTATGAGCTTCCATCCTTTTCTTAACATCGTTGGTTATACCTGTATAGACACTTCCATCTCCACATCCCAGCATATATACATAATACATCCCGTCCACCTCTATTTTTTTTAGCTATATTTTTTCAAAAATATTTATTACTTAGCTTTTTATCTATTTTTTTATCCACAAATAAAGTATAATATAAGTCTATACCAATTGTAAAGATTGGGATTTATTGTATTTTATTAGGAGGATTTTTTATGGATGAATTTAGCTGTGGAAGGCTACAGAAAGCTAAAAAATTAACCTTTGCATTAGCTCTGGCTATTCTGACGGTTTTCACTTACTTTGTTATTATCGACAAAACAAATATTGTTATCGGATTGAAAAATATAGTTACATCTCCCTCTACCCTGATAACAGATTTCCTGGTTATCGGTGGGTTAGGAGCTACATTTTTAAACGCATTCAGTTTATTTATCTTTAACTTTATCTTGGTTAAAAGTTTCAGACTTAAGATCATCTTTTTGGTTCTGGCTGCTTTTTTTACAGTCTTTGTATTCTCATTCTTTGGAAAAAATATATTTAACTTCCTGCCGATCTACCTCGGCGGAATCATGTATGCCAAATTTGAGCATTTAGATTTTAAAACAGTTTTACCTACAATTATGTTTACCAGTGCATTGGCACCATTTATCAGTGCCATGGCATTTAGTTCAGGTACATTTGAGGAGGCTTATCTTCTGGCTATGATCTTAGGGATCGTTATAGGATTTATCGCTACTCCCCTGGCCAAAAAAATGATCTCATTTCATGAGGGATTCAACCTTTATAATTTAGGGTTTACCGGTGGACTTTTAGGAGCCGTTATTACATCTATCCTCAAGGCTTATGACTTCGATATAGAGCCCCAAAAGCTGATCTCTACCAAATATAATCTGGTGCTGTTAGTTACCTGTTCCATGGTCTTTTTACTTATGATCTTGGTAGGGTTTTATATCAATAAAAATAGTTTCAAAGGCTATAAAGAACTATTAAAATGCGATGGTTTAAAATCTGATTTTACAGAAAAATATGGTTACGGGCTTTCATTTATAAATATGGGAATCAACGGTTTTATCTCTATTATCTTTATCCTCCTTGTAGGAGAAACTCTGAGCGGACCTCTCTTAGCAGGGATCCTGACCATTGTTGGTTTTTCTGCTTTTGGAAAACATCCTTTAAATATCACTCCTATCCTATTCGGAGTTTGGTTAGCCGGTATAACTACTGAAGTGGATAAATTTGTTTTGGTCCTTTCAGCTCTATTTGGTACTGCCATGGCTCCAATTTCAGGGGTTTATGGTCCTATTTGGGGTATAGCTGCTGGATGGCTTCATATGTCAGTTGTTAGAAATATAGGTGTTGTCCATGGTGGATTAAATCTATATAACAATGGTTTTTCTGCCGGTATAGTTGCAGGGGTTTTATTACCTATTATCCGTACTTTTACAGACAGAAAAAATAAATTTAAGGATAAATATTTCTTAAAACGTCAGGAACTTTACAAAAATTTATATTCAGAAGAAGATCTAGACTGATCTCTTGTTTTTTCCATATATTTAGCCTATACTCATACTAATAACTGAGTTTTTATAAGATACAAACTCAGTCAATAATTTTTTAAAGGGGGAAGTTATGGAATTTAAAATTGTAGGCATTAAGTTAGAAAATCGAAATGAAACTGCTCTTCAGGTACAAAATACCCTTACCAAATACGGATGTTATATCAAGGTAAGATTAGGACTTCATAATCTCAACGAACAAATCTGTTCACAGAATGGTTTAATTTTACTGGAATTGGTTGCTGAAAATAATATCATCGATGAATTTTTAGAAAAATTAAACTCTATTCACGGAACAACAGCTAAAAAGATGTTTATATAAAAATTTAACCAAATAAAAGAAAGCAGTCAGATAAAAAATGACCGCTTTCTTTTTTTAAGTTAATTTCTTTCCTCTCATAATATATTCTGTGTGTAGAAGTTTATGAGCACCATGTCCTCCGGGACCGTCTTTTAAAAAATTTTCATATAGCTCTATCACTGCTGGATTTTTATAGGATTTTTTTATGGCAGATTTTTTATCTTCTCCATAAATCGCCTGTGCCCTGGCCCTTCTTATCTCCTCATTTGTAGGAATCGGCTGACCCCCTCCTCCCAGACACCCTCCAGGACAGGCCATAAACTCTATAAAATGGCATTCACTGAACTCTCCGCCAGCTTCAATATTTTCCAAGACCATCTTAGCATTGGCAGTCCCGTGACAGACAGCTACTTTCAGTGTAACCCCCTTTAAAAAATCAAAGTTATCAAAATATGATTTTAAAAGTTCTGGAACTTCTCCCACCTTATCTATGATCAGTTCAGCATATTTTATTTTTTCAAACCCTCTCACCACCTTTATCTCACCTGTAGCAAATACAGACTCTATCTCCCTACCTGTAACAAGTTCATAGATTGTCCGTATAGCCGACTCCATAACTCCCCCTGTGGCTCCAAAAATGACTCCAGAACCACTGATTCCACCAAAGGGATCATCAAATTCAGATTTTTCCAGGTTAGGCAGGTCTAAGCCCACCTCTTTGAACATCTTCCCCAGTTCCCTGGTGGTCAACCCGTAATCTATGTCCCTATAACCTGAATCACACATCTCTTCCCTGCTCGCTTCAAACTTTTTAGCTGTACACGGCATCAGAGCTACTGTTACTACATCTTTTGGATCGATATTATTTTTTTCGCAATAATAAGTTTTTATAATACTCCCAAACATCTGCTGGGGACTCTTGGCAGTGGACAGATTTCCTATATATTTTGGATTAAAATGTTCCAAATATTTTACCCATCCCGGGGAACACGATGTAAACTGTGGTAAAGCTTCATCCCCATTCTCTATCAGATTTTTTTTCAGTCTCAACAGGAGTTCCAATCCCTCCTCTATGATAGTCAAATCGGCACTGAAACAAGTATCAAATACTCTGTCAAACCCACAGTATTTCAGCCCTGTATTCATCTCTAAAGTCAGACTTTTCCCGGGAGCCAGTCCAAACAGCTCTCCAATTCCTGCTCTGGGAGCCGGGGCTGTCTGAATAACCACATGTTTATTTTTATCTTCCAACGCCTTCCACACTTCCTCCGTTTGATCTTTTTCATGGAGGGCTCCGGTAGGACATCGGTTCACACATTGGCCGCAGTTAATACAGATAACATCCTCCATATTCCTGTCTCCAAAGGTAGAGATGTAACACCTATCACCCCGTTCTTTCACTCCAAAAACTCCTACTTCCTGCAGATCCACACAGCTCCTCACACATCTTCTGCAAAGGATACACTTATCCATATCCCTGACTATAGACATACTGCTGCAGTCCACAGGCTTTACCGTTTTATTCGGGTGTCCAAAGGGATATTTTGTGATCCCATAATCTTCTGCCAGATCCTGCAGCTCGCAGTTTCCGTTTCTTATACAGGAATAACATTCCCCCACATGGTCAGCCAGCATAAGATCCAGTATATGCCTTCTGGCTTTTCTGATCTTGTGACTGTGAGTTTTTACCTCTATCTCCCTTTCTATGGAGTAGGAGCAGGATGCCTGCAAAGTTTCCATCCCTACCACTTCCACCAGACAAATCCGACATATACCTGCAATACAAAGATCCTCGTGGTAACACAGGGTAGGGATCTTTATCCCCAAAGATCTGGCTACCTCCAAAATAGTTGTTCCTTTTTTTACCGTCCGCTTTCTCCCGTCTATAACTATCTCTATCAGTTTTGTCTCACAGGCCTTATCTTGATTTTCACAGGCCAGCCTTACTTTTTCTGCCTTACTTGCCCTACATTCACTCATCATTTTCCCCCTTTGGCAACCTTCCTAAGATTTCATCCTTAAAATTTTCTATGATAGATATAAATGCATTGGGACTGGACTGCCCCAGTCCGCACTTGGAAGAAATTTTTATAGTTTCAGCCAGATCCAGCAGCTCCTCCAAATATGTGATAGAACACTTCCCCTCCTTTAAAAGCTTCAACCCATTGGATAATTTTCTATTCCCCTCCCGGCAGGGGGTGCACTGTCCACAGCTTTCATCTACAAAAAAATCCATAAAATTTTGGGCTACTTCCAGCATATCCCTGTCTTCATTGAATAAAATAATAGATCCTCCTGTAGGTACCGCTTCAAAAGCTATCCTATTTTTAAAATCTCCTGCCTTGACACATCGTCCTGCTGCTCCTCCTACCTGTACGGCCTTTATATTTTTAGCTCCTACCCTTTCTATTAATTTTTCTATGGTTATCCCAAAGGGCAGTTCGTATATCCCCTCATCTTCACAGTCCCCGGAAACACTAAAAAATTTAGTTCCTGTAGATTTTGAAGTCCCGTATTTTTTAAAAAATTCTACACCATTCTTAAAGATTAAATTTATATCTAAAAAAGTTTCCACATTATTAACTATGGTGGGTTTGTCATAAAAACCTGTATCTACCGGATAAGGCGGTCTGTTTCTAGGCTCCCCCCTCATCCCTTCCAAGGACTCAATGAGGGCTGTTTCCTCCCCGCATATGTAGGCACCCGCTCCCATCCTTATTTCAATATCAAAATCAAACCCTTCTATTCCCAATATATCCTTTCCCAACAACCCATTTTTTCGTCTGTCTTCTATAGTTTTTTCTATTATCTCTTTCAAATAAAAATATTCTCCTCTGAGATATATAAACCCCTTTTCAGCTTTTATTATATGGGCACCTACCGTCATTCCCTCTATTACCTTACCGCAATGTTTATGGAGAATATACCTGTCTTTAAAGGTTCCAGGCTCCCCTTCATCTGCATTACAGACTATATATTTAGGAGTTTTATCCTGCTTATAGGCTAGTTTCCATTTAAAAAATGTCGGAAACCCTGCTCCTCCCCTCCCCCTGAGGTTAGCAGCTTCTATCTCTCCTAATAGATCCTCCGATGATTTTTTCACCACCTTTTTAATAACTTCTCCATCCTCAAATTTTCCCCTGAGCAGGGGACCCTCTATCTGAACATTTGAAATTATTGTTTCTTCAAATTTTTCATCTAAATTATTATTTTTACATGCGTTTATTATCGAAGGAATATCCGATGGTTTAACCTTTGAGATCAATTTTTTATCCACCATCAAAACCGGACCCCTGTCACACATTCCTAAACAATTGCAGTAATCCAGTGAAAACAATCCATCGTTAGTAGTCTCACCAAAACCTATCCCCAGTTCATTTATAAGTTGTTTTTCCAGCCTTTTTTTCCCCTTTAAATCACATGAAATTGTCTGGCATAACCGAATTGTATGCTTACCATTTTTTTTATTTAAAAAACTGTAAAAGGAATAAACGCCCTCTACTTCTGTAGGATGGATTCCCAGACTATGAGCCAGCTCCTCCATAAGCTCTTCCCCTACCTCACCATATTCATCCTGTAATTCATTTAATATAGGAAGTATTGATGATTTTTCCAGAGAATATTTATTTATCAATTTCTTAAATGACCTTTTCATCGCTTCTTTTTTTAATTTTTCCATAGATCCCCCTTATTATATCTATCCAACTGTCCATCTTTTTTTTAATTCCTTAAGGAATTAAGAAATTCTTTTAAAAAATCATCTACAAACTCCTCCATCCTTTCCCTGTGGCCCCCATTCCAATAATTTTTTTTGCACACAGTACACCTGAAAAATTCACTGTAATATTTTCTTGTAAGTGGCTCCAGATCTCCTATTATTTCCTCCTTGTTTACCTCTTCCAATATACCATTGCAGCTTATACACCTAAAAAAAGGCTTAATCTCCGGCAAGAGATCAAAATTTAAAAATATCTCCCTTAATTGCTCTTTAGATTTATCTGATTTAATCAAATAACCATATTTCACCACTCTTCTTTTTAATATCCCCCTATCCCTTGTAAGAATCACCCTTCCCTCTTTCAAGGCTGTTTTCACAATTTCTTCATCGGAATAGTAATTTTCATACAGGGTATCTATACCAAAAATCCTCAGGTACTTAGCCAGCTTTCCGAGATGTACATCCAGAATAAATTTTTTAGGATAATTTCTGAAATTTTGAAACTTTGGTTCATCTAGATCATTGAATGCAGGATACACTTCAATCTTCTGACCATCTTTTAATATATACGAAGATTTTACCCTCTTACCATCTATGACTATCACCCCAACCTCAGTATGTGGTATTCCCTGTGCCTCGATGAGATCTTTTACACTCTGCCCCAGTTTTAACTCCAAAGATAGTTCTTTATTTCTTCTCTCTTTTTTAAGCAGTTTATTTAAAGAGTTATAAAATTTAATATTTATTCGGTCCATCCTTCCTCCTTTAACAGGTCAAATGAAAAGCACCCACCTTTTTTTTCGAATCAATTTTATTAAATATCTCCACAGCCTTACCACTTTTTTCAATATAATACTTTATTCCGGCTGCTTCCAGCTCTTTTTTTACCTCATCTGCCACATCCATAAGACCTGAATAGCCAGTCCCGATAACCAAAATCTCTGGCTTATAGTCTAAAATTTCATCTAAATCCCTGACTTGCAGATAGTGCCCCTGGGCCCTCCACCAGCTTGATTTTACCTTTTCTGGAAATATTATGAGGTCTGAATCAAAAATATTACCGTCCACCTTCATCTTTCCGAATAAATAACTTTCAATTATCATAACAACCACCCTCAAAAAAATTTTTAACTTATCTCTATTTATTCTAAAAACTCCCCCTCATTCCTTCAAGAAACAGTCTTATTAATTTTATAAAAAAAAATGGAGGAAAATCCTCCATTTTTATCCATTATATTAGTTTTTATTTCTGTTCATGTACATATAATAAGTTAATAAACTCTTCATATCAGTAGTTATATTTTCCATCTCTTCTAAATTTACCCACTTAGTAACGAGATCCTCAGTTTCATCCAATTCTAATTCCAAGGGTTTTATCCTATTACTTTTTAATTTAACTATATAAACATAGAGTTTCTCAGTAGTATATCCCGGTGATGATGCCAGAGCTTCCTTAGATTCATATATTATTTCTACATCATCCATTGTATACCCAGTTTCTTCCCTGAGTTCTCTTTCCAAGGTTGATTTAGCAGTTTCACCTTCCTCTATTATTCCTGCAGGTATTTCCAACAGGTGGGAATTTGTTCCAGGCCTGTATTGATCTACCAGGAGAGTTTTTTCTTCTTTTTCATCTAATACCAATACACCTATGGCATTAGGCTTATTTACATACTCCATCTTCAATTCTCTGGTAGGGTGATCTTTTAACTCTATCTTTAAAAATTTTAAATCCGATAATTTCATAAAATTTTCTCCTTATATTTTTTGACCTTTATATTGCCCAGTTTCCGTTTCTAAATATAGGTGTTACAGCTCCATCCTCATCGATCCCATCAATAGATAGGTCCTCTGATCCCACCATGAAGTCTACATGTACCAGACTGTCGTTTACCCCTTCACTTTCTAACTCTTCTTTAGTCATATTTTCTGCACCTTCTATACAACTCTTATAAGCTGACCCAAATGCAAAATGACAAGATGCATTTTCATCAAATAAAGTGTTATAGAATAAAGTATTTGTATTAGAAATAGGAGAATCTACTTGTACTAAAGCAATTTCACCTAAGTATCTAGCCCCCTCATCTGTGTTTAATAAACCTTCTAATACTTCATACCCTTTTTCAGCTGTAAATTCCACTACTTTTCCCTTTTGAAAAGTTAATGTAAAGTTGTCGATAATGTTCCCGTTATAGTTTAATGGTAACTTACTTGCTAAAGTTCCATCTACTTTATTTTTGTTTGGTAATGAGAACACCTCTTCTGTTGGTAAGTTAGGATTAAATACTACTCCACCTGTCGTAGTTGATGCTCCTGCTTTCCATAATTGCTTCTTTGACATCCCTACCATTAAATCAGTTCCTTCTGATTTATAGTGGAATGCTGTGAATTTCTTTTCATTTAAAATTTTTACTTTTTCTGTCAAGTTCTTGTTATGTTGATCCCAGTTAGAGATAGCATCTCCGTCTACTCTACACATATCCAGTATCATTTCCATTAATTTATTCATCGCTTCTTCTGTAGAAACTCCAGGGAATACCTTAGTTGCCCAGGCTTCACAAGGTACTGCAACTATACTCCAAGCGTTTTTATCAGATAATACTTTTTCATAGTACCCTTTTATAGCTTGGGATCTCACTTTGGACCAGTTCGCTACTCTTTTAGCATCTACATCTTTTAATAATTCTGGATCTGGAGAGATTACATTTAAGAAACAAGCTCCTTTATCAGCCAAATCATTTAACCTATCTGCATCCCACTTAGGAAACTCTTCAAAAGCTTTATCATTTGCTTTTTGAAATCTCATCAGAGTTAATTGATCATCAGACCAGTTGTATACTACTTCTCTTGCTCCACTTTCATAAGCTATTTTAGTTAATTCCCTTACAAATTCTAACGCATGCATTGGTGCATTTATACTCACTATTTGATCTTCCTGTACATTTACTCCTGTTTTTATTGCTAATTCCGCATATTCTTGCATTTTTTTTCTCATAATTATCTCCCCCCTTTTTTATTAAATACATTATATAGTAATTTTATATTTTTGTATCTACTTTTTTCAACTTCCATAAAAATAAAAAAAAGCCATCAAACTTAATTGATGACTTATATATTTATTCATTTTAGTTTTGACCGAAGTTTATAGAAACACAATAACTTCATGAGTTTCTAGTTACTACGAACATTCAAATAAGCTAATTCCCACACCTTTATTTTTGATAGTATACATAAAAAAGAGCCATCAACATTAGTCAATGACTCTTC
>CAZUGM010000028.1:0-4969 GCA_964619915.1 uncultured Fusobacteriaceae bacterium
TCCATATTTTTTATGCCCCTTTTGAAATATCTATTTTTTGACAGCTAAAAAAGAATAAAAAATTCCCGTACCTGCACCGATCTCTAAAATCGTCTTTTCCTTATCAACATTCATTAATTTTAAACTTTCTCTGATAGCAAAGGTTCTGTCATCGGTTAGATAGTCAACCCATTTATCTACATTATTATTAAAATATTCTTTATTATTTTGAATTCCCATATATCTCCTTAATTATAAATTTGATCATGTCCTTTTAACTTAGGCCCACTACATATTCAAAAACTTTCATATAAACTGCTGAGTTTTCTGTACAGTAAAAACGTTAAATTATTTTAAAAGATCTTTTAAATGGTCTACTCGATTAAGAATATCACGGTCTATCAGGTTTGACTGTGACTCGCAATATTTTTGAATCTTATTTATGGATCTCATTTTTTCATGAACATCTCTGGAATTGTTGATAGAATCCAGATATTCAAATAATTCTGAATGATCTGAGTATAGCGGCAATAGCAATTCTTCAAGTTTATTTACTTCATCGTGGAATTTATCTAGACTTTTGCTCATTGGTGCCCTCCTGAATGTATAGAATAACTCAGCTTCCTATAATTATACTTTATTTAAGTTACAAATTATATACCATACATACTCCTAAAATCAATTTTTTTTATTTTTTACTATAATTTCATCAGTTAATAAAAGATCCATCCGGTTATATATATAGTCAGATTATATTAAAATAAAAAGATGATTCCTTATACAGAAATCATCTTTTATTCATATCAATTATTATCCTATTTTTTACTATCTCAAACAAGAGCTATAGTTCATCTATCTTCCCGATATCTCTCCTGCAATATAGTCCCTCAAAGTATATTTTATCCATGGAACTATATGTATTTTTACAAGCAGTTTTTAAATTTTCTCCTAAACTCACTATATTTATTACACGTCCGCCATTGGTCAGGAGTTTATCCTCCTCCAGTTTAGCTCCTGCAATAAATACCAGGTCATCTACAGTTGAAAGGCCTTTTATCTCATATCCCTTATTATAACTTTCAGGATATCCCCCGGATACTCCTACAACACAGCAGGAAGAACCACCCTTCCACTCCATCTGAACTTTATCCAAATTCCCATCTATACACATCTCTAAAATTTCCAGAAAATCATTTTCCATAAGGGGCAATACAGCCTGAGTCTCAGGATCTCCCAGTCTCATATTGTATTCCAGCGAATAGACCCCTTTTTCAGTTATCATCAGTCCAAAGAATATAACACCGTTAAACTTCATCTTCTCTGCCTTTAATCCTTCCAGAGTAGGAGTCATAATGTCATCTATAAACCCTTTCATTATTTCAGATGTCACATATGGATTAGGAGCTATTACTCCCATCCCCCCTGTATTCAAACCTGTTTCCCCTTCACCGATTTTTTTATGATCCTTGGCAGATATAAAGGGCACTATGGTATTTCCATCGGTGATAGACAGGATAGAAGCCTCTACTCCTGTGAGAAATTCCTCTATAACTATCTCAGATCCAGCCTCACTGAATTTATGATCCAACATCATGTCTTTCACTGCTTCCACTGCCTCATCTTTATTTTGAGCTATGATTACACCCTTTCCTGCAGCTAAACCGCTGGCTTTTACCACAGTGGGGTATTCTATCTCATCCAGATACTTTACAGCACTGTCATAATCTGTAAAGATCTCATATGCAGCAGTTTTTACCCCATATTTTTTCATAAAGTCCTTAGAGTAGGCCTTGCTTCCCTCTAAGATCGCAGATTTTTTATCGGGACCAAATACAGTCAGCCCCTTTTCTTCAAATCTATCTACTATTCCTTCTACCAGCAGCTCCTCAGAGCCCACCATGGTAAGTCCTATATTATTCAAACTCGCAAACTCTACCATCTCTTCAATATCAGATAGATCTATATTTTCACACCTGTCCAATAGTTCCGTCCCGGCATTTCCCGGTGCTGCATATATTTTTTCCACCTTACTGTTTTGAGCAAATTTCCATGCAATAGCATGTTCACGACCGCCACTACCTATAATTAAAATTTTCATAATTTACTCCCCTGATCTCAAATGTTAATTTTTTAATTTTTTCATCATACAACTTTTAAATACTCTCTCCTTTATTTACAGCCTATGACTATGAAATTTAATTTTTAATCTCATCTAAAAAAGCAACGTGACGTTGCATCCATCAATCATAATCTAATTTTTTAGATAATGAAAAATGTTAAACAAAATTTGAAATATATTAGTGTTTAAAATGTCTTATCCCTGTAAGTACCATAGATATCCCGTGTTCATTACATGCATCTATAGATTCTTGATCTCTTATTGATCCACCAGGCTGGGCTATCCCGCCAATCTTTGCTGCTGCACAGGCATCCACTACATCTCTGAATGGGAAAAAGGCATCTGATGCCAGGATTGCACCGTCTCCGGCTCTCTCAATAGCTTGTTTGGTAGCCCATATTCTATTGGTTTCACCAGTTCCTATCCCCTTAGCCATCCCATCTTTTACTACTACTATGGCATTGGACTTCACATGTTTTACTACCTTCATTCCAAACACCAGGTCTGTCATCTCTGATTCTGTAGGAGATTTTTCAGTTACCACCTTAAAATCATCGGAGAATGCAGTATCCCTGTCCTGTACTAAGATACCACCGTCTACCTTTACATATTCTATATTATCACATGGTTTTTGATACGCTTTTATAATTCTTAAGTTTTTCTTTGTCTTTAATATAGTTAACGCTTCCTCTGCAAAGTCAGGAGCAATTACTATCTCCAAGAATATTTTCTTTAGCTCCTCAGCGGTTTTACCATCCACCTTCTTATTGAAAGCTACTATCCCTCCGAATATAGAAATAGGATCACACTCATAGGCCTTCATATATGCACCATAAACATCTTCTGCAATTCCTACCCCGCAAGGTGTTGAATGTTTCAGTCCACAACATGCAGGTCCTTCAAATTCATTGGCTACCTTCCAGGCCACATCCATATCCCTTATATTATTAAAAGATAGTTCCTTTCCATTTAATTGTTCAAAATCTTTCATAGCTCCATTTTCAGTTGTAGACACATAGTAAGCAGAATTTTGATGTGGGTTTTCACCATATCTCAGATCCATCTTCTTAACGTAAGATGTACTCAAATATTCCGGCATCTCTCCCTCCAATAAGAAGTTAGATATAGCTGCGTCATAGGCTGATGTCAGGTTAAACACCTTTCCTGCCAGCCTCTTCTTAGTTTCAAAAGTTACTTCCCCTGCTTCCATCTCTTTCTTTACTACATTATAGTCAGAAGTATTGGAAATTACCACTACATCTTTAAATGATTTAGCAGCAGATCTGAGCATTGTAGGCCCGCCGATATCTATGAACTCTACCTTGGCTTCAAATGAGATATCATTTTGTACCTCTTTAAAGAATGGATATAAATTGACTATTACCATATCTATTGTAGTTATCTCTCTCTCTTCCAGAGTTTTCATATGCTCCTCATTATCTCTGACAGCCAGGATCCCCCCATGGATGATTGGGTGCAGAGTTTTTACCCTTCCATTTAACATCTCTTCTGCCTGTGTTACTTCTGCTACATCTAATACAGCTATATTATTTTCCTTTAAATGTCTGTAGGTTCCCCCTGTAGATATTATCTCTATCCCTTGCGATATTAAAAAATTTGCAAATTCCACTATTCCTGTTTTATCAAAAACTGATATCAATGCTCTTTTCACTTGTATATCCTCCTATGTGTTTTTTACAACTTTTCATTTTAAATTATATAGTACCTGCTCAATAGCCTTGGGCAGCAATTTATGCTCCTCCACCAATACTTTCTTTTGTAAAATTTCTGCATTATCTTCTGGACCAACCTTTACTTTTATCTGCTCGATTACCTCTCCTGTATCTATCCCTGCATCTACATAGTGAACTGTACAGCCGGATTCAGATTCTTTGGCTTCTATCACTGCCCTATGAATTCTCATCCCAAACATTCCAGGCCCGCCAAATTTAGGTAAAAGGGATGGATGAATATTTATTATCCTGCCCTTCCTGTTATTTATAAAATCTTCATCCAAGATCGATAAAAATCCTGCTAAGACCACCAGGTCTACATGATCTCCTAAATATTCATCTATCTTTTTAGAGACATCTTTTTTTAATATCTTTCTGTCAAATATTTTTGTCACTATATTGTTTTTCTTTGCCCTTTGGATACCATAACATTCCCTGTCTGCTATAACACAGGATATTTTATATTCTACTTTTGATGTAGAGACAGTATCAATTATAGATTGCAGGTTACTTCCTCCACCAGATATCAAAACTGCTATCTTAAACATATTCCATTATCTCCCTTAGATATAGTTCCTATCTCATATGGAGCCTCTCCCAGCTCCTCCAAAGTTTTGATTATTCCATCTTTTTCACTGGAATCAGCTATTATTATAAATCCTACCCCCATGTTAAATGTTCCCCACATCTCAGATTCATCTACTCCCAGTGACATCAGGTGTTTAAAGATAGGGAGTATTTTTATTGCCGATTTATCCACTACAGCTTCCAGTCCTGCCGGTATTACTCTGGGTAAATTTTCAATTATTCCCCCGCCGGTCATATGAGCCAGACCATTTACTCTATGCTTTTTAATAAGTTCTAGGATTGGTTTTACATATATTCTTGTAGGAGTAAGGAGTTCCTCTCCTATTGTCTTATCCCCATATTTAACATCATAGTCAGTTACTAATTTTCTTACCAATGAAAAACCGTTACTGTGTACTCCCGATGAAGGCAATGCTATAATTGTATTTCCCTCTTCTATCTTTGATCCATCTATAAGGTCTTCTTTTTCAACTACTCCCACTGTAAACCCAGCTATATCATAGTCCCCATCCTTATAAAATCCAGGCATCTCTGCTGTCTCTCCACCAAC
>CAZUGM010000028.1:4979-8080 GCA_964619915.1 uncultured Fusobacteriaceae bacterium
ACAGCCTTCTGTTATCCCGCTTACAAGTGTCGCCGCGACATCTGCTTCTAACTTCCCGCAAGCCATATAATCCAAGAAAAATAATGGTTTAGCTCCATGACACAGTACATCGTTTACACACATAGCCACACAATCAATTCCTACAGTGTCATAGGTTTTAGTTTTGAACGCTATCTCCAGTTTTGTTCCTACACCATCTGTTCCAGATACCAATATTGGGTCTTTCATCTGCCCCAATTGATACATTGCACCAAAGCTGCCTAAGCCGGTAAGTACACTTTTATTGTGTGTTTTCTTTACTAAATCTTTCATTAGTCCTACCGACTTGTATCCCTCTTCCTTATTTACTCCTGCATCTTTATATGAAATTGTTGACATTACAGCCTCCTGATATTATTTTTTTTTACCCTCTCTCGCCTATTTGCACTCTCTCCCTCAATAGGGAGAAAGAACTATATAACTACTTTTTTTATCTTTTTCATTTTCTCTGCTATTCTCGCTTTGTCTCCTACATATTCGCTACTGTAGACATGGGGTATATTCCGTTAAAACATCCCATACAGAAACTTTTACTTCCCAAAGTATTGGTCAGATTATCCAGCTTTAAAAAATCCAGACTATCTGCACCGATATATTCACATATCTCATCTACAGACATCTCAGCAGCTAAAAGTTCCTTCCTATATGCTATATCTACACCAAAATAACATGGATGCATCACTGCCGGGCTGGCAGATCTAAAGTGAACCTCTGTAGCTCCCGCCCCTCTCAGCATCTCTATTAATTTTTTACTTGTAGTTCCACGAACCAATGAATCATCTATTACTACAACTCTTTTCCCTTTTATCATAGATTTAATGGGGTTTAATTTTACCCTTACAGCTCTTTCACGAAGTTCCTGGGATGGTTTTATAAATGTCCTACCAATATATTTATTTTTTACCAGCCCTGTCACAAAGGGTATTCCTGAAGCTATTGCATATCCCTGAGCTGCGGGAATACCAGAATCAGGAACACCTATAACGATATCTGCTTCTATCTTACTCTGTTCCCAGAGTTTTACCCCTGTTTCATACCTGCTTTTATACACGTCCAATCCATCTATCACAGAATCCGGTCTTGCAAAATAAATATGTTCAAATGAGCAGGGAGCTTTATGGGACTGTTCATTGTAGTTAATAGCTTCTACACCATTTTCATCTATTATTACTATCTCCCCTGCATTTATATCTCTGATTAATTCTGCTCCTACAGAATCTAAAGCACATGATTCAGATGCCAATACAATACTTCCATCCTCTAACTTACCCATGCAGAGTGGTCTGATCCCATAGGGATCTCTTATCCCAATCAATTTATTTTGTACAGCTATTACCAGAGCAAAAGAACCTTTTATAGCTGAGATAGTATCTACCAAGGTTGACTTCAATCCATTTTTAGATCTTCTGGCCATCATATTTATAATAACTTCTGAATCGGTAGTCGTTTGGAATACCACTCCTGCATCTTCCAATAATTCTTTGATTATAATGGGGTTGATAAGGTTTCCATTGTGAGCCACAGCTATATCTCCTAATTTAGAATGTCTTTGGAGGGGCTGTGCATTTCCCTCACACGATCCCCCGGCTGTAGAATATCTCACATGACCTATCCCTACATTTCCTACCGTTTCTTTTAAAATTGTTTCTGAAAACACATCGGAAACCAGCCCCTGGCCCTTATAGGTTTTTATTTTTTCATCTTTAGATATACTCATTCCTGCACTTTCCTGCCCTCTGTGCTGTAATGAACACAATCCATAGTAGATAAGTCCTGCTATGTCTTTTTTATCTTCTTTGGAATAGATCCCAAATACACCACATTCCTCTTCCATCTTCTCTGATTCGTTATATACAACCATTATTTTGCTCCTAGTCTTTTTAATATTTCGATGTATGCTTCCTCTATACTCCCCAAATCTCTTCTGAATCTGTCTTTGTCCAGTTTTTGTCCTGTAGCTTTATCCCATAATCTGCAGGTATCCGGTGAAATTTCATCGGCTAAAACTATCTCACCATCAGCATTTTTTCCAAATTCAATTTTGAAATCCACTAAATCTACCCCTTCATCTCCAAAGGCTTTCAGTAACAGGGTATTGATCTTTCCTGTAATCTCATAGATCTTATTTAATTCACCGTATGTAGCCAATCCCATAGCCACTGCGTGGTGATCATTGATAAGGGGATCACCAAATTCATCATTTTTATAGCATATTTCAAAGATAGTGTTTTCGGGTTTAGTTCCCTCTTCAATCCCTACCCTTTTAGCCATAGATCCTGCTATTATATTTCTTACTATTACTTCCAGTGGAAATATTTCTAACTTTTCACATAACTGATCTCTCTCATTTAATTTTCCTTTAAAATGAGTTCTGATCCCGTTTTTTTCTAAATTTTCAAATAGGATAGTTGTGATCTCATTATTTATCATTCCCTTATTGGAGATTGTTCCCTTCTTTTCCCCGTTTCCAGCAGTAGCATCGTCTTTATAATGGATTATTACCAAGTTTTCATTGTCTGTAGCATATATTTGTTTAGCCTTACCTTCATATATAAATTCTCTCTTTTCCATCTTCAGCCTCCGATTTATTCAAATTCAATTTTTTATTATGAATCATACAAATTTTTTATGATTCAGCCTAGTCTCAACGTCTACTAATTCCACCATTATATTATCAGCTCTTAACTATCAGCTAACAATTTTTTTATAACTCTACTCCGCTTTCATTATCTGCAATGAAGTTTTTCTTCATATTTTCTCTAAATCCTAATAATTTTTCCTGAACTTCGGGATATTTCAGTGCTAATATCTGTACCACTAACATCCCTGCATTATAAGAATTATTGATTCCTACTGTAGCTACCGGGATAGATTTTGGCATCTGTACAATTGACAGTAGTGAATCCATCCCATCTAATGCTGCCCTGATAGGTACTCCTACAACTGGTAGCGTCGTTTTAGAAGCTATTACTCCCGGCAGGTGTGCTGCCAATCCTGCTCCTGCAATTATTGCCTGGGTATCTTCTGCTTCCAGTCTTTTTAATGTCTCCACCAGTTTTTCC
>CAZUGM010000028.1:8090-14805 GCA_964619915.1 uncultured Fusobacteriaceae bacterium
CGGATATCGAAGCGCTCCACCAGGACCTTGACAACGTCGGGCTTTCCGGTACCCTGTGAGCCGATAATACATGTGCTTCAAATTCAATTCCAAACTCTCTCAGACAATTTGCTGCCCCTCTCATCACATCTGTATCCGATTTACTTCCAAATATAATAGCTACCTTCATAATTTCTCTCCTTTTATTTAAAAATATTTTTTATTCTGCCAATCCATTACTTTTATTTTATATACCTGCACTTGGCAGACATGAAATCCGATACAACTATCTGTTTCTGAAATAATTCACACCATTTCTAAAGATATTCTGTTCCTTATCTCCTATGATATTTTTATATAAATTTTCTCCTGTTCTCTCTGAATGTCCCATCTTACCGAAAATCCTTCCGTCCTTAGAGGTTATTCCCTCGATGGCATAGACAGACCCATTGGGATTATATTCTCCATGACTGGTCGGGTTCCCGTCTAGGTCAATATATTGAGTGGCTATCTGCCCGTTCTCTATTAATTCCTTCAGTTTTTCCTCACCTACAACAAATTTTCCTTCCCCGTGGGATACAGCTATCTGGTGTTTTGATCCTACTTCAATATCACTGAACCACGGTGAGTTATTGGATACAACCTTAGTTGTTACAATTTTTGATATATGCCTATTTATATCATTATAAGTCAGGGTAGGAGAATTTTCATCTAAATCCCCTATTACTCCATTAGGGAGTAACCCTGATTTTACAAGAGCCTGGAATCCATTACATATTCCTAAGATCAATCCGTCTCTATTTAATAATCCCTCTACAGCTTTCTTTATCTTTTCATTTCTGAGGATAGTCGCTATAAATTTAGCCGATCCCTCTGGTTCATCTCCTGCTGAGAATCCCCCTGGAAGCATTAGGATCTCGCAGTTATCTATGTGGCTTGCCATCTCATCTATAGATTTTGTTATATGATCCATAGTTAAGTTTCTAAATGTCATTGTAAATGGCAGTGCCCCCTCCTTAGCGAAGGCTTTCATAGAATCATATTCACAGTTAGTTCCAGGGAAAGCTGGTACAAATACCCTTGGATTTTCTATCCTTTCCTTTGGCTTTGCCATCTCTTTTTTCTCATAACTTTTAATCTTTAAGTTTTCATTCTCAGTTAAACTTTCTTCTACTATTTCCGGAAATATTTCATTTAGAGTTCCCTTCCATTTACTTAATAATTCATCTAATTTAATTGTTCTATCATTGATAATCAGTTCCTGAGCCGGGATTGTTTTCCCTATTAGAAGAGCATTGTCATCTTCTAAGATATGAGGAGTTTCAACCAGGATCGACCCATATCCCATTTTAAATAACTCATCTTCTTTCATCGAGATCTTTGCTCCTACCATATTTCCAAAACTCATCTTAGAGATAGCTTCAACTACTCCTCCGCCTTTTATTGTCATGGCAGAGATGATTTTCTTATCCTTTATATTTTCATGGATATATTCAAAGTTAGTTTTCAGCTCTTCCAGATTAGGCATGAGATCGTCGTTCATATTGTGTTTGATCAGGTATAGATTATTGCCGCTATTCTTTAATTCTGGAGAGATCACATCAGAAGCCAGAACCTTAGTCACTCCAAAGGAGATCAATGTAGGCGGTACATCTATATCATTAAAACTTCCACTCATACTGTCCTTCCCGCCGATGGCAGGAATATTAAAGTTTTTCATTATGTATTGGGTTCCCAGTAATGCTGCAAATGGTTTCCCCCATTTTTTAGGATTGTCTCCCAATTTTTCAAAGTACTCTTGGAAAGATAACCTTACACCTCTGTAATCTCCACCCATAGCTACTATCTTAGCCAGTGATTCTACCACTGCATAGGCTCCACCATGATACGGTGACCATTTAGTAATCAATGGATTATATCCCCAGGTTATGGCAGATGCTGTATCTGTCGTCCCCTCCAGCAGTGGTATCTTATGAACCGATCCCTCGGTAGGAGTAAGCTGGTATTTCCCGCCGAATGGCATAAGTACCGTTCCTGCGCCAATTGTTGAGTCAAACATCTCCATAAGTCCCTTTTGAGAGCTTACATTGAGTGAACTCACCCTGTTCATAACTTTTTCTTCCAGTGTAGCTCCTTTAGTGTTAGGAGTTTCAAGTGGATTTTCTGAACCAGGTGTTTCTACCTCTATATCCATATATCCAGTGACACCATTGGTATCCAGGAAGTCACGGCTGAGATCTACTATGGATTTCTCCTTCCAATTAATTATAAGTCTTCTTTCCTCTGTAACCACTGCTACCTCTACTGCCTCCAAGTTTTCAATGTCAGATAGTTCCAGGAATTTTTCTACATCCTTATCTTCTACCACCACTGCCATTCTCTCCTGTGATTCAGAGATAGCCAATTCTGTACCATTTAATCCCTTGTATTTTACCGGTACTTTATCTAAATTTATTATTAATCCGTCTGCCAATTCTCCAATTGCCACCGATACCCCTCCGGCACCAAAGTCATTACATTTTTTTATTAATTTAGTTACTTCTGGATTCCTAAATAATTTCTGTATCTTTCTTTCTTCCGGGGCATTTCCTTTTTGAACTTCCGCAGAACAGGCAGTTATAGAGTTGATATCATGTTCTTTGGATGAACCGGTAGCTCCTCCACATCCATCTCTACCGGTTTTCCCTCCCAATAAGATTATCTTATCCCCGGGATTTGGAGTTTCACGACGTACATTACTTGCCGGAGTAGCTGCTACTACTGCTCCTACTTCCATCCTTTTAGCTTTATATCCCTGATGATATATCTCGGCCACATGGGAAGTCGCCACACCGATCTGATTTCCATAAGATGAATATCCATGGGCTGCACCGGTTGTTATCTTTCTCTGGGATAATTTCCCCGGTAAAGTATCCTGTAATTTTTCCAACGGATTTGCTGATCCTGTCACCCTGATAGCCTGGTATATATATGATCTTCCAGATAATGGATCTCTTATTGCTCCTCCTATACAAGTAGAAGCTCCCCCAAATGGTTCAATCTCAGTAGGATGATTGTGAGTTTCGTTTTTAAACATCAACAGCCATTTTTCTATCTCTTTTTTCCCGTCCTTCTCTATGTCCACATCTATGTATACAGAGCATGCATTTATCTCTTCCGACACTTCCAAATCATCTAAAAGGCCATTTTTTCTCATCTCTCTCGCTGATATGGTAGCCATATCCATAAGGGTCATAGGTTTTTTTTCTATCCTTGCTCCATGGGCATCCCTTCTACTTTCCAAGTATTCATTAAATGTTGATTGTAAAGTTTCTTCAAACCTGCCTTTAGGTAAGGTGATTTTTTCCAATATAGTCTCAAAGGTCGTGTGTCTGCAATGATCGGACCAGTAAGTATCGAGTACCTTTATCTCAGTTTCACTGGGGTTCCTTTTTTCTTCATCTTTAAAATATTTTTGAATATGCACTATGTCAGCAGTAGTCATCGCCAGACCAGAAGATCTTCTAAAATTTTCCAATTCAGCCTCGGTATAAGAGTTAAAATCACTATAGATCTCCACTTCATCTGGAGGAGTTATCTCATCTTCTACCATGTCAGACAGGTCTTTTTCCCTCATCTCGACTTCATTTATATAATATTTTTTGATTTTTTTCATATCTTCAGGTGAAAGTTCTCCGGTAAAGATAAGTAGTTTTCCTGTTTTTACCGATATATCCTGACTCTCTTCGCAAATTAAATTTATACACTGGATAGCTGAATCCGCTCTCTGGTCAAATTGACCAGGTAAAAATTCTACAGCTAAATAATTTTTTTCCTTTAAGTCCAAAGTATCGTAGGTATAATCTACTACAGTTTCTGAAAGCACCACTTCTTTTATTGTAGATATTTCGTCTTCTTTTACATTGAAAAGATCATATATATTAACTATTCTGATCTGCTCCAAATGAGCTAAATTTAAATTTTCCTTCAATTCAGCCTTTAATTTTTTAGCTTCTACAGCAAATTTTTCTTTTTTTTCTACATAGACACGGTGATTCATGACTCCTCCTAATTTTATGAATAAATATAATTTCCTTACTAATAACAAAAATCCAGGAACTATTTTTAATAAGTAAAAATAGCCCCTGGATTTAACCAAGTACTTCCATTTACTTATAGCGGTTTATTTAAGGCAAACCGTAGAGACTCCCAACCATATTATGGGTATATATAAGCATATTTAATTTTTTTAGAATAATCCAGAGATTATTCCATCTTCATCTATATCGATCAATTCTGCCGAAGGTATTTTTGGCAGTCCTGGCATATCCAAAATACTTCCGGCCATTGCTACTATAAATCCTGCACCGGCTGATAATCTCAATTCATTTATTGTAACTGTAAATCCACTTGGCCTTCCCATCAATTTAGGATCATCTGAGATAGACTTTTGAGTTTTTGACATACAGATCGGTAATTTATCATATCCATATTCATTTAATGTTTTTATCATCTTTTTCGCTTTAGGTGTAAATATTACTCCATCTCCACCATAGATATTTTTTACGATCTTCTCTATCTTCTCCACAATGGTATTTTCTGTCTTATAGAGGTACTTAAAATCATTTTTCTTATTTTCTATTTCATCTATTACTAATTCTGCTAGTTCTATTCCACCATCTCCACCATTAGCCCATACATCACAGAGAGCTACCGGCACATCTAGTGTTTCACAGTGAGTTTTAATAAAATCTAATTCGGCTTCACTGTCTGTAACAAATTTATTTATGGCTACTACCACTGGCAGTCCAAAACTTTTCATATTTTCTATATGCTTATCTAAGTTTTCTATTCCTTTAGTCAAAGCTTCTAAATTTTCTTCCTTCAATTCTTTTGGATTCGCTCCACCATGTAACTTAAGAGCTTTTACCGTGGCTACAATAACTACAGCATTAGGTTTCAATCCACCTTTTCTACACTTTATATCCAAGAATTTTTCTGCTCCTAAATCTGCCGCAAATCCAGCTTCTGTTATTGCATAGTCAGATAATTTAAGGGCCATCTTGGTAGCCAACAATGAGTTACACCCGTGAGCTATATTGGCAAATGGACCACCATGGATTATTACCGGGGTATTTTCCAATGTTTGAACTAAGTTTGGTTTAATAGCTTCCTTCAGAAGAGCTGTTATAGCGCCTTCGATATTCAGGTCACTTACTTTTAATGGTTTTCCTGCTCTGTCAAATCCAAACACTATCTCGCTGATCCTGTTTTTTAGATCCATTATAGATTCTGCCAGACAAAGGATCGCCATTATCTCAGAAGCTACAGTTATTTGAAATGAATTTTCTCTTGGAATTCCATTGGCAATTCCACCCATTCCAATTACTATATTCCTAAGAGATCTGTCATTCATATCCATAACCCTTTTAAAACCTATCTTAGTAACATCTATATCCAGTTTATTACCATGTTTTATATGGTTATCTATACATGCTGAGATAAGATTATGTGCTACTCCAATTGCATGAAGGTCTCCTGTAAAATGTAAGTTTATATCTTCCATTGGAATCACCTGGGAATGTCCACCCCCAGTGGCTCCTCCCTTCATTCCAAATACAGGACCAAGAGATGGTTCTCTGAGTGCTGCTATGGATTTTTTACCTAATTTGTTCATAGCCTGAGTCAGACCTACAGTAACTGTAGATTTTCCTTCTCCTGCTGGTGTAGGGGTAATTGCTGTTACTAAGATCAGTTTTCCGTCTTTTTTATCACTGTTTTTTTTCAATATCTCTAAATTTAATTTTGCTTTATATTTTCCATATTGATCGTAGTCATCTTCCGATAGATCTATCTTCGAAGCAATATCTCTAATGTGAAGTATCTTTGCTTCCTGAGCAATTTGAATATCTGTTTTCATGCTGCCTCCTTAAAATAAAAATCCTAAGTACACACTTATTTCAATGCGGACTTAGGACTATTCGTTAATTCTCTCTTATTTAATTTTTTCAATATCGTTATTTTTTGCTTCACGTCAATCCTCCATTAGTTGTATTTTTGTCTTGATTTAAAAAATTAACTGATCTGGATATTAAAAAAATATTAATACCATAGTAAGCCGTTTACGGCGACTTGTAGAAACTTCCTCCCATATTAAGGAATTATATCGTTCTATTTGAGGATACTATACCATAATATTTTTTAAAAAGCAATGAATAGTCGTGTGCTTCAGAAAAAAAATTTGGTTTTCCTAAAATAATATAGCATACTTGTAATAGAATAATACATTTTTATAATTGAGGAGTGTGATAAATTATGATTGGATTATACATATTAATCGGAGTTGTTATTATTTTTTTTCTACTCAAAGGGTCAAAAACAAAAGATTCCCATGAAACGATCGATGAAAAAGACGAACTTGCAATAAAAAATAAAGAAATTTTAAAAGAAAAGATTCAAAAAGATTTAAAAAATAACAAGATAGACAATGTATTTGTATCACCTCATTCAAAAAAATACCATACCAAAAAATGCCGATATTATAATGATACTATGTCTAAACTTCCTTTAGGTATAGCTAAAAAAGAGGGGTATACCCCTTGTAAAATATGCCACCACAAAAAAGATATCTCTGCCTAAGTGTAGGGAATTTTTTTTTATAAATAAAAAAAATCCGAATAAAATATCCGGATAAAATTTCTTATGGCAGTCCAGTAGGGACTCGAACCCTAAACCCACGGTTTTGGAGACCGTTACT
>CAZUGM010000029.1:0-215 GCA_964619915.1 uncultured Fusobacteriaceae bacterium
AGCACCTTCTCTTATTAACTCTTTGACCCTTGTAGCGTAAGGAGCATTAATCAGTTACCAGCTCTAATTTTCCCTTGGTCAGATGATACCTTTTATCCGTTATATTTGCTAGTTCCGTACTATGGGTCACCACTATTATAGTTTGATTTTTCTCTCTGCAGATTTTTCGTAGGAGATCATGGATAACCTCACTGGTCTCTTCATCTAGATTTCCT